>NZ_JBSXON010000070.1:0-6510 GCF_056859475.1 Halopseudomonas sp. L-58 | reverse complement strand
CCACAGCGAGGGATAGTCGCCGCGATGCTCTTGCACCATCCGCACGGCTCGTTCACGGACTTCAGGGGAAAACTTGTTTGTCTTGTTCATGGCTTCATCTTCTCAGGAGTTGAAGCCTCCGCGAAACCCGGGGCGGTTCAGCTTGCCTTTGCCCCTTTTGGTTGGGCATGGCTTGCGGTGGTCGCTCTGGCCGCATTGTTTGTCCTGACCGCGCAACCTTCAAAGCGTCAGGCGTTATGGTCGGCTTACTTCTTTGGCCTTGGTTACTTCGGTGTAGGTGTCTCCTGGGTCTTCGTCAGCATCAGCCAGTACGGCAATGGCCCCGTGGTGGGGATGTTAGCTACAGCGGCCTTTGTCTCGCTGCTTGCCCTCTTTCCATGGGGCGTCGCGTACCTCGTACGCCGCCTGCACCCTGAGATGGATGCGACGGCCCTCTGGCTAGGGCTACCAGCGACATGGGTGTTGAGTGAATGGATGCGCACCTGGTTCTTAACCGGCTTTCCCTGGCTCTTTGTCGGCTACAGCCAGACCGACACCACACTCGCCACTATCGCGCCTGTCTTTGGTGTGCTTGGCGTGAGTTTTCTGGTGGCCTTGCTCGCTGGCGGCCTGGCTTGGGTTGTTTTAAATCCAAGCCTGCGCCGTGCAGCGGTAGCCGGTGCCGTGTTAACCGCTACTCTTGCCAGCTTGCAGCTCCTGGATCATGAGTGGACGCAGCCAGCCGCTGATCCTATCAATATTGCCCTCTTGCAAGGAAACATCGCGCAAGACAGAAAATGGGACCCGGATTCACGGGGAATCACGCTGGACCGTTATCAGGCGCTTACGAAGCAGCATCTCGGGGCCGACATTGTGATTTGGCCAGAAACGGCAATCCCGATGTGGCATGACGAGGCTAGAGAATATCTTGCTGAGCTTAAGGCGTTAGCCGATCAGGCCGGCACCTCGTTGATGATTGGCGTCCCGATACGCGAGGAGGACGGTCGCACCTACAACGCGGTGACAAGCCTCTCCGATCCCTCAGGCTTCTACTACAAACGTCACCTGGTGCCCTTCGGTGAGTATGTTCCGTTTCGGGAGTTTTTGGGTTCGTCCCTCGACGTGCTCGGGGCGCCCATGTCCGATTTCACACCGGGACGGGAAGCGCACGTCCTGAAGGCAGCAGGGGTGCCTGTAGGGGCACTCATCTGCTACGAGGCGGTCTTTGGTGCTGAAGTCACGGAGTTTCTGCCCGAAGCGCAGTTGCTGGTGAATGTCAGTAACGATGCCTGGTTCGGCAGCTCGCTCGGCCCTTTCCAGCACTTTCAGATGGTCCGCATGCGTGCCATCGAAACCGGACGTGACCTACTGCGAGCCACGAACACGGGTATCACAGCAGCTGTCAGCTACGAGGGAAAGGTTCTTACACGCGCTCCTCAATTCCGCGTAGCCACCCTCAGTGCCGAAGTGACCCCCAGAACTGGCGCAACCCCTTATGTGCGCTGGCGGGATTGGCCTGTCCTTGGCGTGATCGCACTCGGACTCGGCTTGCTCCTGCTTCGTCGAATTCGGCAGTATCATCGCTTGGGTACATGACAGCGAGCAGATTTTAAATCGGATGAGGAGGAAGGGATTTGTCTACATGTGGCAATTGGCTATCAAGAAAAAAGCTCACAAGCCGGGAAAGCGATGCGTTGCTGTGGCTCTCGCTCCTGTTAATGTTGGCGGCGTCTATATGGAGAAGAGATATGAGCACTCAAACAACCTTCTGTTTAAGGATGCAAGCGGCCAATGGCGGGGTCAGACCGGACGTTTCAGTCGGGAATCGTGGGAAGGGCTGGAATAGCTGAATGATCGATCACATTCCCTCTTTACTCATCGCCAGCCAGCTCTTAATGGCGACAGTGGCAGGTTTGCTGCTCAACCTGACGCCCTGCGTTTTGCCCGCGATTCCTATTAAGGTCCGGACTATCTTACGAGAGGCGGGCAGCCAACGATCGCACCGCGTGCTGGCCGCATTGGCGTTCACCGCAGGAACACTCGCGTTTTTCTTGACGCTGGGCGGATTGACCGCATTTCTTCAGTGGAGCTGGGGCACTTTGTTTCAGTCCGCGGTGTTCGTTGGTATCCTTGTTGCCTTGCTGGTCGGGTTTGCGGTGGTCACGTGGCTGGATTTGCCCATTCCGATCCCGTCGTTCGCCGCCTCGGCCCATGGCCGGCGTTACTCTGAAGCATTCTTATCGGGGTTATTGAGTGCGGTTTTGGCTGCACCTTGTGCTGGTCCTTTCCTGGGTGGAGTCCTAGCCTTTGCCGTTACCCAGCCGGCGCCGGTAACTATGGGGATATTCGGCAGTATCGGGCTGGGGTTGTCGCTGCCCTACGCGGCACTGATCCTCAAACCCAAGTGGCTGAGCCGGTTGCCCAAGGCGGGGCCCTGGACTCTGGCCATTCGAGAAGGGCTCGCGCTGGTCTTGCTGGCCGCAGCCGTCTTCTTCAGCGCGAGCCTGATGCCCAAAGCGGTTTATCCCTGGCTATGGTGGTCTTGGCTGGCACTGGTGCTGGCCTGGGGTGCTCGCCGTTTCGTCCAGGGTAATGGTACCGTGCGTGTGATCACCACAACGGCGGCAGGCCTTGCCCTTGCGATGACTATGGGATTTGCATCCCCGCTGGACAGCAACGGAGACGAACTCGTCTGGCAACCCTACTCCGCAAAGTTACTGACGGAGACAAAAGCCCGGGGCACACCCTATTTGCTGGAGTTCACCGCCGACTGGTGCATCAACTGTAAGATACTTGAGCGCACGGTCTACCAAGAGCCCTCCGTGGCCAAAGCCGTGCGGCGCACCAAGATGGTGCCTATACAAGTGGACGTGACAGCGAGCAACCCCGAAAAAGATGCGCTATTAACTGCGACCGGTGGGCAGGCCTTACCCTTCGCAGTGGTTATTGACGGTGACGGCACCGTTATCGCCCGTTTCACGGGGCTTTTTGACGCCGACAGCTTGGTCGAAGCTATCAGTCGTACCGAAAACCTACAACCTTAGATACTGGAGATGAATCATGGTGATTCGACATAAAGGATTGCTGGCTGGTGTAGTGGCTTTTCTCCTCGCGATCGCTGCGTTCATGTTGATCGACACCAACGGAAACAACCCCGACGCTGTCCAGACTGAACGAGCCGCTCTTGAAGTCCCGGTTTCGGCCCGAACAGGATTGGCGAATTCCGCTGATAAGGTACGCCTCACTCTTGCGAAAGGCGACGCAGCATTGGCGGGAAAGCCTGGTGAATTCGTTCTGACATTGAACATTGAACCGGGCTGGCACGTGAATGCCAATCCGGCCTCTATGGAGTTCCTGATTCCCACTGTCGTCAATTCTTCAGTCAACGGCCAAGCGCTTGAAATCCCGACGCAGTACCCGCGCGGCCGGGTCAGTGACATTGTGCTGGGTGACACCGCCCTTGAGGTGTATGACGATGGTGCGAGTATTCGGCTGCGGCCCGACGGAAAACAGATTGCCGTGCTGGAAAAGGTAGGCAGGCTCGAAATGATTGTACGGGCGCAGGCCTGCAGTGACGAGGGCGTCTGCCTGGCACCGACTGACATGCCTGTTGCGCTGAATCTGGACGATACCAGCCGACAATAAGTCAGAACGCACTTTGGAAGTGACGCAACTGGGGAATGACTGTGAACAGCTTATTCAGAGTATCCCGATTGCCGTGGTTGCTCTTGGCAGCTCAAGGCCATGCCAGAGTTCATGTCTAGAGATGGGCGAGACTCGCTTCGTTAAACGGCAAACTTACATTGTAATTCGCACATTCCGCATGATGAAGTGGCTTCGGGGAAGTGTCGGCATCCTGTCCCAGATAATCGATAAATCTTGTTGGGGAATCTCGTATTGGAGCGAGCGAGCCAGAAAACGGGCTGCAACGCTCATCAAGGCGCCGGCAACGCCTTCTCCCGGACAGCGATGGTTAACATGCGGGTCGCCTGGTCCTTGCGGGATTGCCTGCCCAGCGCACCGTAACTGTTGAGGGTCAGCCTTTCATTCTTTGACTCGGCCGGCTTCCGCCTTTGGGCTCAGCAAACTGCCCAGGATCAACATGGCGGCGCCGACGACGATACCAATATCCGCCAGGTTAAACGCAGGCCAATGCCAGGACTGCCAGTAAAAATCCAGGTAGTCGATTACATGGCCTCGAAATGCGCGATCGATCAGATTCCCAACTGCCCCGCCCAAGATAAGGCTATAGCCTAGCGCTTCACTGTTGACTCTGGGCTTACGCAATACCAGAGCCAGCACGATTGAAATGACCAAAGCTATGACGATGAAGAAGTAACGCTGCCAACCGCCCGCGTCAGCCAGGAAGCTGAACGCTGCACCGGTATTCCAGAAATGAACCAGATTGAAGAACGGGGTGAAAGGAATCACGGTGCCGACCGGGAGCGAACCCGTAACTGCGCTTTTCATCGCTAGGTCGGCCGAGGCAATGGCCAGCGATAGCATCCACCAGAACCAGGGAGCAGCGAGAAGTGACCTTCTAGGAGACGAGCTCATCGCGTTTCTCCTTGAAGAAGTCGCTGCAGCTCCGGTGAGATGGGCATCGGAGCAAAAGCACTGACCCTGGCGCGCCCGCTGTTTCCGAGCGGCACCCAGATCTTAGAGAACAGCAGGGCCGCTATGATTCGCGGAACTTGGCTGGGCACCTCTCGAAAGTCGCGCAACTGCCAGCCAGCCCTTAGCATCAGCCAATGGCTCTGAGCATGAAGAATAGCCATTCGCTGGCTCAATATGTGGGCTCGCTCCAGCCAAGAGAAAGCCTCGGTTGGCGCCTTTTCACTGAGTGCTTTCCTAGCTTGGAAAAAGGCCTCATCGATGGCAATGCGGAGAGCGGTATTCATCTGGATCTCACTTACGCAGCAGATTGCCTAAGTGAACACCCTATAGCAGCTATAGGGTCAAGCGCTATGGATTCAGGCGACGCGAAAAATGACTTGAAGCCGAAATCATAAAAGAGGTTTGTCGCCCCCCAGCAGGCCAGCAGTTTGTCCGCATGGTCTGCTTTATAGGTTCGATAGCCAGTGTCTTCGCGATTAGGCGGTGGAAGCAGTCCCTGACGTTCATAAAAACGAATCGTCTGAATGTCCACCCCCGCCTGATGTGCAAGTTGGCCGATGCGAATAGTCTGTCCCTTGGTAAAAAGCCAGTATATCCAGGCTTGACCCTATGCCTGCTACATGGTTTTTAATCGGCAGGATCAAGTTCTATAGGAGAAGCTGATCATGAATTCCTGTGAGAAACCCAGTGGCTGTGGCCCCGTGTCGGCAACCACTGAAGCGGCAACCGCGCCTTTGAATGAAGGAGCATGGATCAGCAGTGCCCAAAATGGGTTGCTCTTCAGAAGAACGAATGATTCGGCTCGCGCTGAATGGCTTTCCTGAGCTCAATTCGTTGGCCTTTGATCTAAGCAGCTGACAGGTGCGCGCTTTGCATGACGGTTCGGTTGACCAGATCGCGACCAAGCTAGAATCACTTGGCTTCTTCCTATCCAGATTTGGTGATTGGTACGGTCGCTGGCCTCATCGTACTCAACGGTCCGCGCCGAATCCTGGCATTGAAAGCCTGGCCAACCGGATCGACAGCCACTCCCATTTACCCAAACAGAGGCGCGTAGCTTATGACTGACGTTAAGACGACTGAGATAGAACAGTTGATGGCTGGATTGAACAGAAAAATTGCCGAAGGGAATGCCGCCCAGAGTCGCGATGCAGCTTATGCCGTCTATGTGAAGCTCGCGTCGCTTCGTGAGCAGCTCCCAGCCCTCACAGAAGCCGGGGTGGAGAAGGCCTTGGAGCACGCCAGCCAGAAGGCCAGGCGACTCTATGAGGCTTTTCACCTTGAAGTGCAGTATGACTTGGAATGGGCGAGCAGCCGCAGCTACGAAGACTCTTAGAAATTTGTCCTTGAAGATGAGCAAGCGGCGAATGGGCCACGGGTGAAGCCCGGCCTAAACGAATCCATTGTGCCATGAATGAGGTTTCCACTATGCAGCATCGAACTACCAGATGAGCTGAGTGGAAGTGAAGATGACACTCTCGAGACTGCCAATGAGGGGGCCGCAGACCCTGTCCGTTTAGCTACGCCGCTGGGCCGGGCCATTGGTAATCTGTTCGTCCAGGCCTTGCCGCTACTGGACGGCAACCCACCAGGCTAGCTCAATGTCTTCATTATCGGTGGCGGTGCGGTGCATCTATTCACCCATGCGCGTGGCAGTGTTGACATCGATGCAGAGATCGAGGCCGCGTGCTGCGCAAGGACGAGATCATGACCGTTTACACGCCGCCCGAGGGCTACGAGGATAGCGACCATGCTCGGTGGTTTTTTGGCGAATTTGAACCGCCCCGGGTTTCGCGGAGGCTTCAACTCCTGAGAAGATGAAGCCATGAACAAGACAAACAAGTTTTCCCCTGAAGTCCGTGAACGAGCCGTGCGGATGGTGCAAGAGCATCGCGGCGACTATCCCTCGCTGTG
>NZ_JBSXON010000069.1:0-170315 GCF_056859475.1 Halopseudomonas sp. L-58 | reverse complement strand
GTTTGCCACTCACCTTGCATATAGCCTATTCGAGCGGCCGGCAGCGCTGCTGAAGGCTGACGAGCGAAGGCGGGACCACGCGCAATTGAGGGTTGCTATGGGGAGCCTTCAGCTATGAGCAACTTTCCCCGGACACTAGTGACGCTCTGCGTGGGAGCGCCTGTCCGGACGCTCTGCGTCCGATCACTCAGGAGGCAAGACCAGTGCTTTGTGGGTCTCTGCTTATGTAACGCTAGATCGCCCCGCGCCCACGCAGCTCGGCAATCTGTGTCGCGTCGTAGCCGAGCCGTTGCAGAATGCTGTCGGTATGTTCGCCCAGTGCTGGCCCGGTCCATTCGGCGCTGCCGGGTGTTTCGGACAGTTTGGGCACGATGCCAGGCATCTTGAACGGTTTGCCGTCGGGCAGGGTGGCGTTGAGGAACATTTCGCGGGCCAGGTACTGCGGGTCGGTGAACATGTCGGCGGCTGAATAGATCTTGCTGGCGGGGACTTCGGCCTGTTCCAGCACCTGCAATACCTGCTCCTGTGGCAGGCTGGCGGCCCAGCGGTCAATCAGCGTGTACAGCTCGTCGCGTCTGGCGTCACGGCCGGCATTGTCGGCCAGGGTCGGGTCGGCGGCCAGATCATCACGGCCAATGGCGCGCATGAAACGCTGGAAGATGGCATCGCCGTTGGCGCCGATCTGTACTGCCTTGCCGTCGCTGCAGGTGTGGATGGAGGAGGGGGTGATGCCGGGCATGATGTTGCCGGTGCGCTCGCGCACGAAGCCCATTACATCGAATTCGGGCACCATGCTTTCCATCATCGCGAAGACGGCTTCGTAGAGCGCGACGTCGACAATCTGGCCCTTGCCTTGATTGACCTCCCGGTGCCGCAACGCCATCAGCGCGCCAATCACGCCCCAGAGCGCGGCGATGGAGTCACCGATGGAAATGCCGGTACGCACCGGCGGACGGTCCTCGAAACCGGTGATATAGCGCAGCCCGCCCATGGATTCGCCAACGGCGCCAAATCCGGGCTGGTCCTTTTGCGGGCCGGTCTGACCAAAGCCGGACAGCCGCACCATCACCAGCCCCGGGTTGAGTGCATGCAGGGTATCCCAGCCCAGCCCGAGCTTTTCCAGCGTGCCTGGGCGAAAGTTCTCGATCAGGATGTCGGCATCGCCGAGCAGCTGTTTGAGCACATCGATGGCGTCGGGATCTTTCAGGTTGAGGGTCAGCGATTGCTTGTTGCGGGCCTGCACAAACCACCACAGTGAGGTGCCCTCGTAGAGCTTGCGCCACTTGCGCAATGGATCGCCGCCATTGGGTGACTCGACCTTGATGACCTCGGCGCCGAACTCGGCGCAGATGCGAGCGGCGAAAGGGCCGGCGATCAGGGTGCCGAGTTCGATGACCTTGAGGCCGGCGAGGGGTTTGGCGGCGTTCATACGGGCTCCGGATGCGGTGGCTGGGCCGCCAGTGTAGGGCAAAGGCGGCGGCCGCGGAACGCTGCTCAGTGCTTGATCGCCTCTGCAAACTGGCCGATGGCATCGACCACCCGCTGCGCCTCGTCGCGGATCTCCAGCATCACCTCGCCGGCCCGGTTGGCCAGCACCACGCCCTGTTCCGACTTGCTGCGGCTGCCGGCCATGCCGTCGACCGCGCGATGGGCCAGCTCCATGTTCTGCTGCACCACCTCGTTGATCTCCAGGGTGGCCTGGGCGGTGCGCGCGGCGAGGTTGCGCACTTCGTCGGCGACCACGGCGAAACCGCGCCCCTGCTCGCCGGCGCGGGCGGCCTCGATGGCGGCGTTGAGGGCCAGCAGGTTGGTCTGGTCAGCGATGCCGCGAATGACCTGAACGATGCTGTTGATGCGCTCGGACTGACTGTTCAGCGCATTGATTTGTTCGGACACATTGTCCAGATCGCCAGCGATAGAGCGCACTACATCGATCGCTTCCTGCACGGTTGCCGCGCCGTCGCGCGCACTGCCATCGGTTTCAGCGGCGATCTCGAAGGCGAGTTTGGCCGCGGCGGATTCGGCATCGCGGCGTTCGATCTGGGCGGTGATGTCACTGGCGAACTTGACGAAGCCATAGAGCCTGCCGCTGGCGTCGTAGAGCGGGTTGTAGGTGGCGCGCAACCAGATGATCTGGCCGCTGCGGGTTATGCGCTGGAAGATGTCCGAGAGAAACTCACCCCGGTTCAGGCGCTGCCAGGCCTGCTCGTACTGTCTGCTGCTGGCGACTTCGGGGCTGCAGAACATCCGGTGGTGCTTGCCCTTGATCTCGTCCAGGCGGTACCCCATGGTGCGCAGGAAGTTGTCATTGGCGGTGACGATCTCGCCGTCCCGGGTGAATTCAATCACCGCCATTGACCGATTGATGGCATTCAGCAGACTCTGGTGTTGCTGTTCGGCCTGTACTTCCCGGGTGATATCAAAGGCCAGTTTCACTACCTTCGATACCCGCCCGTTAGCGCCAATGACCGGGATGTAGCTCGCCTCCAGCCAAACCTGTTTGCCGTCTTTGGCTATGCGATCAAAACGGTCACTGAAACTCTCGCCGCTGGCCAGACGCTGCCAGAAGCGGCGGTATTCGTTACTGTTGACCAGTTCCGGTGCGCAGAACAGGCTGTGCCTGCGGCCACGCACTTCCTCAAGCTGATAGCCGACAACGTTCAGGAACGCAGTGTTGGCATCGAGAATCTCGCCCTCTGGGGTGAATTCGATCCAGGCGATGTTCTTGCGGATTGCATTGAGGATGTGCGACTGGGTTGCGAGCAGTTGCTGACTTCGTTGAAGCTCTGCTTTGAGACGTGCTCCGAACATGACAACCTCTTGGTGGCGCGGATAGATGAGCGTGCTTGCAGGGTATAACTGAATCGGCCGACATGCGTCGGACTTGAACCAATACTCCGGCGTCAGGCCGTTTTTTTTACGCGCCTCAGGCCTGTGCTCGGGGCTGTGCATCAAATTGATCAGGAGGATGAATTGGCTAGCAGTCTGCTTGTGTTACTGGATGATATTGCAACAGTACTGGACGACGTCTCGGTCATGACCAAGGTTGCCGCCAAGAAGACGGCGGGCGTGCTGGGTGACGATCTGGCGCTTAACGCTCAGCAGGTTGCCGGTGTGCGGGCCGAACGGGAGTTGCCGGTGGTGTGGGCCGTAGCCAGGGGCTCGTTTCGCAATAAGCTGATTCTGGTGCCGGCGGCGCTGCTGATCAGCGCCATTGCCCCCTGGGCTATCACGCCGCTGTTGATGCTGGGCGGGGCATTTCTCTGTTACGAGGGCGCAGAAAAGCTGGCACACCGGTTTCTGCATGACACCGAGGCCGAGCACCGGCAGACGCTGCAGGACGAGCAGGTGGATCTGGTTGAACGGGAAAAAGCCAAGATTGCTGGCGCGGTGCGCACCGACTTTATCCTCTCCGCCGAGATTATCGCCATCACGTTGGGTACGGTAGCCGACGCCGATTTCGTCAAACAGTTGGTTGTGCTGGCGGGAATTGCCGTGGTGATGACCATCGGCGTCTACGGGCTGGTTGCCGGTATTGTCAAACTGGATGACGGCGGGCTGGCGCTGACCCGCAAGGACAGTCCGTTGCTGCAGCGACTCGGGCAGGGCGTCCTCGATATGGCACCCTGGCTGATGAAAACGTTATCGGTCGTGGGGACGGCTGCGATGTTTATGGTCGGCGGGGGTATCCTGACGCACGGCCTGTCGGTAGTGCATCACTGGATCGAGGACAGCGCCGAGCGGGCGGCGGACCTGCCCTATATCGGCACCGTGCTGGATGGTCTGCTGCCAACCCTGCTCAATGCCGGTTTCGGGGTGGCCGCCGGTGCCCTGCTGGTGGGAGTGATTACGCTGGCTGGCCGTCTTCGGTGCTGAATCTGGTATCAGGGCGTCAGGGTGTGGGCGTGGGTATTGAGATCCTCGCCCAGCCGGTACTGGTTGTTGCCGCTGCGCTTGGCGCTGTACATGGCCAGGTCGGCGGCATGGATCAGCTTGTCCAGGGTGGCGGCATGATCGGGGAACAGGGCAACGCCCAGACTGGCACCAATACGGTAGTCGCGGCCCTGCAGGGTGATCACCGGCGCGAGACTGGCAAACAGTTTCTCGCTGATCTGGTGGGCCTCGTCAGTTACCCGGCTGCTGCGCGATAGCCCCTCGAGCAGGACGACAAACTCGTCCCCGCCCAGTCTGGCGACCATGTCAGAGCTGCGCACTGCGCTGCGCAGACGCTGGGCAACCGCCAGTAACACCTCGTCGCCACTGGCGTGGCCGAGCTGGTCGTTGATTGCCTTGAACTGGTTCAGGTCGATAAACACCAGAGCCAGACGCGTTTGCCGGGCTCTGGCCCTGGTCAGGGCTTCAAACAGTCGCTGCTCCAGCATCAGCCGGTTGGGCAGGCCGGTCAGCGGGTCCTGGTGGGCGCGCTGTTCCAGTTCCCGAACCGAGCGCTTTTCTTCGGTGATATCGCGTACGACACCCATCATCTTGACCGGCTGCCCGTGTTCGTTCTTGACCACGTTGCCGGTTTCCCGAACCCAGTGCACGCTGCCATCCGGCCAGATGACCCGGTACTCCTCGTCGTGGTTTTCGCCGGTGTCGATACAGCGCTGTTCGCCGGCCTTGACCCGCTCGCGGTCCTCCGGGTGCACGCTGTCGCAGAACAGGCTGTAGGAAGGCGTCACTTCGCCCGGTTGATAGCCAAACATGCCGTAGATGGCTTCCGACCAGTACAGTCGATCGGTACCGATATCCCAATCCCAGGTGCCGATGCGGGCGAAGTACTGGCTGCGCTTGAAGCGCTCCATGGCCTCGCTGCCGGCTTGCTGCTCTGCCGTCGGGTGCAGCAGCAGTATCCGCTGGCGACCGATATCGGGCAGCCGGGTCAAGTCCTGCTGAGTTTGCTGGTCGCCTCTGCGCAGCAGTGTCTCCATGCGCTGCATCGGCGCCGGCAGCGTATCCAGCATCGGTAGCCAGCGGGTTATCGGTTGGCCGGTCGGGTCGGTTTTCTCAGCGGGGTCGAGCAGGCGTGCGGCGGCAGGATTGTGCCAGCGTACCCGCTGGCGGCGGTCCAGGATCAGCAGACCGTTGGGGGACAGGTCCAGCAACCGGCGAAAGGTCCTTGCGCGCCGGTGCTCGCGCCAGAGCGCCGCACCGGTCAGCAGGACAATGATCGCAAGCGTGACAAGGAGTAGGAGCATCATCGGCTGTCGTGGCTTAGGGGTGCATCAAGTATACCCTCGGCAGCATCGCTGGCCAGTTTTTATGGCGTTTTGCCATATTGTGCTGCACACGGCATTGGCGGGGTGAATACGCTACACTGCGTGCCCGTTTTTCTGATGGACACATTTGCGATGGCCCTGCAGGCAACCCCTTACAAGGTTCAGCTGAATATCACCGACACCGACCTGGGTGTGTACGAGAACGTGCGCATGACCGTTGCCCGTCACCCGTCGGAGACCGAAGAGCGGCTGGCGGTTCGCCTGTTGGCCTACGCCCTCTGGTACCACGAGCGTCTGACGTTCGGTCGCGGGCTGTCGGATGTTGATGAACCGGCACTGTGGCTGAAAACCCTGGATGACCGGGTCGAACACTGGATTGAGGTTGGTCAACCCGATGCCGATCGCATGACTTGGTGTTCGCGCCGTGCCGAGAAGGTATCGGTGCTGGTGTATGGCAATACTCGGGTATGGATCAGCAAGCAGCTGTCTGCTGTCGCGTCGCTGGCCAACCTGAATGTGGCGGCCCTGCCCGAGGAGCCTCTGCAGGCGCTGTCTACCGATTTGCCGCGCAGCATCGACTGGGGTGTGATGATCAGCGATGGCGTACTGTACGTCAGCGATGGCGATCTGCAGCACGAGCTGCCGATCGAATGGTTGCAGGGCGAGCGTTGAGCCGATGCAGATAGAAACTCGCCCCTTGCCGCCTGCGCTGCCCGCTCTGGGCAGTCTGCCGCCGCTGCTTACACGCCTGTATGCCGCCCGCGGCGTGCTGAACGAGGCAGAGCTGGACCGGAGGTTGCAGGCTCTGTTGCCGTTTAACGGCCTGCTCGGTATTGATCGGGCGGTCGCGGTGCTGGAGCAGGCGCTGCGTTCGCGCCAGTCGATCCTGATTGTGGGTGACTTCGACGCCGACGGCGCCACGGCCAGCAGCGTTGCCGTGCTGGCGTTGCGCATGCTGGGTGCGGCGCAGGTCGACTATCTGGTGCCCAACCGCTTCGAGTACGGCTATGGTCTGACGCCGGAAATTGTTGAAGTAGCGCTGACCCGCTCGCCGCAGGTTCTGGTTACAGTCGACAACGGCATCTCCAGCATCGACGGCGTTGCTGCCGCCAAGGCGGCCGGGTTGCAGGTCGTGGTGACGGATCATCACTTGCCCGGCGAACAGCTGCCGGCAGCCGATGCCATCGTCAATCCGAGCCAGCCCGGTTGTGGCTTTGTCAGTAAGGCGATGGCCGGCGTCGGGGTGATTTTTTACGTCATGCTGGCGCTGCGGGCGGCGCTGCGTGACAGTGGCTGGTTTGCCGAAACCGGGCGAGCGGAGCCGAACCTGGCCGAACTGCTGGATCTGGTGGCGCTTGGTACGGTGGCGGATGTGGTGCCGCTGGATGCCAATAACCGCATTCTGGTGCATCAGGGGCTGGCGCGCATTCGTGCCGGGCGCTGCCGCCCGGGGATTCGCGCGCTGCTGGAGGTGGCCGGGCGCCCGCGCGAGCGGCTGGTATCGACCGATCTCGGCTTTATTGTTGGCCCGCGTCTGAACGCGGCCGGTCGGCTGGACGACATGAGTCTGGGTATCGAATGCCTGCTGACTGACAGCGAGTCGCTGGCGCTGGATATGGCTCGTGAACTGGACGCACTCAACCGTGACCGCAAGGCAATCGAGCGCGACATGCAGCAGCAGGCGCTGAAGACCCTGGAAAGCATGCAGCTGGACGAAACTGCGCTGCCGTTCGGGCTGTGTCTGTACGACCCGGAATGGCATCAGGGGGTGATCGGCATTCTGGCCTCGCGCCTGAAAGACCGCTTTCATCGCCCGGTAATCGCCTTTGCCGATGCAGGAGATGGCATGGTCAAGGGCTCGGCGCGTTCGGTTAACGGGCTGCATATCCGTGATGCACTGGACGCGGTCGCGGCGCGTCACCCCGAGCTGATCAGCAAGTTTGGTGGTCACGCCATGGCGGCCGGATTGTCACTGCGTGAGGCGGATTTTCCGGCCTTTGCCGCGGCCTTTGATGCTGAAGTGCGACGTCAGCTGCAGGCTGAGGATCTGACCGGGCGGCTGCTCTCCGATGGCGAGCTGCAGGCCAGTGATCTGTCGATGGATATCGCCGCCTCCCTGCGCGAAGCCGGGCCCTGGGGGCAGCATTTCCCCGAGCCGCTGTTTCATGGCGAGTTTCAGGTGCTGCAGCAACGGCTGGTCGGCGAACGGCACCTCAAGCTGGTATTGCGTGTGCCGGGCACTGCGCAGCCTCTTGATGCGATTGCCTTCAACATTGACCCGCAGTGCTGGCCCAATGCATCCGTCAGTCGGGTGCTGCTGGCCTACACGCTGGATATCAACGAATTTCGCGGGCGTCAGAGCCTGCAGCTGATGGTTCGTCATCTCGAACCGGTCAGCGACGTCTAGATTGACGTATTCAGGGGATTGACCTGCCGGGCGCTTTTGGTTTTCATGCAGTGATACAGAGATCACAAATGCATCACCATTCTTTTTGCCCGAGGATAAGTCGGGCGCGCTTGGGGGCAAGGACGTGCCGGACCTGAAGCAGCAATTGCTGAATATGCAGCGTCACCTTGGGCTGAACCCCAATGAGGTGAGGCAACGGCTGCGCCTGCTGCTGATTAATGACACCGGGTTCGACTGCCTGGGCGCCCACCTGCCGACGCTCGATCATTTGCATGCGGAATGCATCGAGGCGCTGCTCCAGCATCTGGAACAGTTTGACGAGCCGGCCAGGTTGCTTTCCCATCCCGGCCGCCTGACTGCGCTGAAGGGGCAGCAGCAAACCTACTTCCGGCAACTGCTGCGTGGCCCGTATGACCTGCAGTACGTGCGTCTGCGCCTGCTGGTGGGGCTGACCCATGAGCGCCTGGGCGTGGATCTCAAGTGGTATCTGGCGGCCTTTCACTTCTATCTTGATTTCATGCATCGGGCCATCAACCGTCAGTGGCGTGATGAACCGAAGCTGGCCGAACAGCTCTATGGCAGTCTGCTGAAGGTGGCCTTCTTTGATCTCAGTCTGACCGTCGATACCTACTCCAGTGCCGGCAAGATGGCGCTGCAGGCGAGTGAGGATCGCTATGCCCGCGCTGTTCAGGGCGCCAGTGACGGGCTCTGGGAGTGGCATGTCGAGGACGATCGGCTGCATGTATCGGAGCGCTGGCTGGCCATGCTCGGGCTCGACGCGGGGCGTGCTCCACGTACCCTGGTTGACTGGGCGGCCTTGATTCCCGAGCTGCAGCGCGGCGGGTTCCTTGCGGCGGTACAGTCGCACCTTGATGGTCGTCAGCCGTATCTGCATGTCGAGTGCGAAATGCGTGACAGCTGGGGGCGCCTGCTCTGGGTAATGATCCGTGGCGTAGCGGCCACCGATCTGCACGGCGAGCACCTGCTGGCCGGGTCGCTGACCGATATCAGCCAGCGCAAGCAGACCGAGCAGGAGCTGGCGCACATGGTGTTGCATGACGAGTTGACCGGGTTGCCCAACCGGCAGCAGGTCAGCCAGCTGCTGACCCAGGCGCTGCAGCGTCAGGCCAAGCCGGGGGCACGTCATGCGGCGGTGCTGTTTATCGACCTGGATCGCTTCAAGCTGATCAATGACAGCCTTGGACACCAGGTCGGTGATCAGGTGCTGATTCAGGTCGCCAAGCGGATTGAGCGCTGCCTGCGCCCGGGCGATCACCTGGCGCGCTTTGGTGGTGATGAATTTGTGGTGTTGCTGGATGACATGGCCGTGGCCGGCGATGCGGAAGTGGTGGCGAAGCGCATCATGCACGCATTGCAGTACCCGATCATCGCGGCCTCTCGGCGCTTGTCGGTCAGCGTCAGTATCGGCGTGGCTCCTCTCAAGGGCCATGGTGGCCAGCAGGATGTGCTGCGCGAGGCGGATCTTGCCCTGTATCGGGCCAAGGCGTTCGGCAAGTCGCAGCTGGCGCTCTACAGCGAGGCGCTGCAGGAAGAGGTGAATCAGCGCCTGAATCTTGAAAACGCACTCAGCGAGGCACTGGCGCAGCGTCAGTTCGAGCTGTTCTATCAGCCCATCGTGCAGGTTTCCGCCGGACGTGCCCATGCTGTCGGTGTTGAAGCATTGCTGCGCTGGCGGCAGGGCGCGCGGCTGGTGTCTCCGGACGAATTTATTCCGGTTCTGGAAGAGTCGGGCGAGATTGTCGAGGTGGGTGAATGGGTCCTGCAACAGGCCTGTGCCCAGGTGCGTCAGTGGCAGCAACAAGGGCTCAGCACCCTGCGCTGCTCGGTCAACCTGTCCAGCCGGCAGTTGCAGGAACAGGGCTTCCCCAATCGGGTGGCGCAAATCCTGCGGGAAACCGGGTTGCCGCCGTCCAGCCTGGTGCTGGAAATCACCGAGAGCCTGCTGATGCGCGACGTCCCCGATACCCTGGCAGCACTGCGGGAGCTGGAGAGCATGGGGATTCGCATTGCGCTGGATGACTTTGGTACCGGCTTCTCTTCGCTCGGGTATCTGCATCGCTACCCGTTGCACATTATCAAGGTCGACAAGAGCTTTATTACCCGGGCGCCTGACGATGAGCGCCTCAAGGCGATCAGCCGCGCCATCATCGGCCTGGGGCGAGGGCTGGATATGGATGTCATCGCCGAAGGTATCGAGACCCCGGAGCAGATGGATTTTCTGCACAACGAGGGCTGCAACTTCGTGCAGGGCTTCTGGTTCAGTCGGCCGCAGTCGGCGCTGGATATCTATCCGGTTCTGGAGCGGCTGTCGCTCAAGCCGCCTGCCGTCAACGCGGCTGATCATCAGGCTGCTATAGTGCTGTAACGTTCAGCGTATCGAGTGGGGGTCTCATGCGTCACGGGGTGCTTGCGTTCATTGCCGGATTTCTTGCGGTATTCAGCTTTCATCAGCCTGCACTGGCGCTGCTGCATGCCGCCGGGGTGGTGCCTTTCCCTGCGTTTTCCCTCGAGCCGGTTGCGCCACTGGCAGTGCCCTCTGTGGTGTCCTCGGCATTCTGGGGTGGTATCTGGGGGATTGTTCTGGTGCTGGCGCTGGCGCGCATGGGCAAGCCGCTGGTCTGGCTCAAGGCGGCCCTGTTTGGCGGGATCGTGCTGACTCTGGTTGCCCTGTTGCTGGTATTTCCACTCAAGGGCTATGGTCTGGACTGGCAGCTGTTTGCGCCGCGCTTCGCCATCGGATTCATCCTCAATGCGCTCTGGGGCCTGGGCACGCTGGTTTATCTGCGGGCCTTTGCTCAGCGGGCATGACGGCTGCACGCGGCGACTGAATTCCGCTACAATGGCGGCTTTTTCCTGCCGGGATTCGTCACCATGGAAATCAATCCGATTCTGAACACCATCAAAGACCTGAGAAGCCGCTCTGAAACCATCAGGGGGTATCTTTGACTACGATCACAAGCGTGATCGTCTGACCGAAGTAGAGCGTGAGCTGGAAGATCCCGGTGTCTGGAACGACCCTGAGCGCGCCCAGAACCTGGGGCGTGAACGCGCTGCACTGGCGCAGATCGTTGAAACCCTGGATGAAATGAGCAGCGGCCTGGCGGATGCCGGCGAATTGCTGGAAATGGCCGCCGAAGAGGGCGACCAGGGCGCGGTGGATGATGTGGTGAGCGAGTTGCAGCGTCTGCAAGAGTCGCTTGAGAAGCTCGAATTCCGCCGCATGTTCAGTGGTGAGATGGACGCCAACAACTGCTACCTGGATATTCAGGCCGGTTCCGGTGGGACCGAAGCGCAGGACTGGGCCAATATTCTGCTGCGCATGTACCTGCGCTGGGCCGATCAGCATGGCTTCGATGCCGAAATCGTTGAACTGTCCGAGGGCGAAGTCGCCGGCATCAAGAGTGCGACCGTTCACGTTCGCGGTGAATACGCTTTCGGTTGGCTGCGTACCGAGATTGGCGTGCATCGACTGGTGCGCAAGAGCCCGTTCGACTCCGGCAACCGTCGTCATACGTCGTTCTCTGCGGTTTTTGCTGCACCCGAGATCGACGACGATATCGAAATCGATATCAACCCGGCGGATCTGCGGGTGGATACCTATCGCTCGTCCGGGGCGGGTGGTCAGCACGTTAACACCACCGACTCGGCGGTACGGATTACCCATATCCCGACCAACACCGTGGTCAGCTGCCAGAATCAGCGTTCGCAGCACGCCAACAAGGACCACGCAATGAAGATGTTGCGGGCCAAGTTGTACGAACTGGAAATGATGAAACGTACCGAGGCTGCGCAGGCGCTGGAAGACACCAAGTCCGACATCGGCTGGGGCCACCAGATTCGCTCCTATGTGCTCGACCAGTCGCGCATCAAGGATTTGCGCACCGGTATCGAGAACAGCAACTGCAACGCGGTACTTGACGGCGATCTCGACGAGTTTATCGAGGCCAGCCTGAAACAGGGCCTGTAAGCCGAGCGCCGCACGGCAATCCGCCGAGGCCCGCGCTGCGGGCCGCTAACCGAATTGATTTTTCCGGGATTTCACTGACATGACCGACCAGCCGCAAGACCTGCAAGCCCATCACGAGGAAGAGAATCAGCTGATCGCCCAGCGCAAGGCCAAACTGGCCGCTGCTCGCGAACAGGGTATCGCCTTCCCCAACGACTTCCGCCGCGACAGCCTGTGCGCCGACCTGCAGAAGGCCTACGAGGGCAAGAGCAAGGAAGAGCTGGAAGCAGCGGCAATCCCGGTCAAGATCGCCGGACGCATCATGCTCAACCGCGGCGCCTTTATGGTGCTGCAGGACAGTTCCGGCCGTCTGCAGGTCTATGTTGACCGCAAGGGGCTGCCGGCCGAGACCCTGGAAGCGATCAAGACCTGGGATCTGGGTGACATCATCGCCGCTGAAGGCACTCTGGCGCGCTCCGGCAAGGGCGATCTCTATGTACATATGAAGGACGTGCGTCTGCTGACCAAGTCACTGCGCCCGCTGCCGGACAAGCACCATGGTCTGACCGATACCGAGCAGCGCTACCGTCAGCGCTACGTTGACCTGATTGTCAACGAGGAAGCGCGTCATACCTTCCGCGTGCGTTCACAGGTGATCGCGCATATCCGTCGGTTCCTCAACGACCGCGGCTTCCTGGAAGTCGAAACACCGATGCTGCAGACCATTCCGGGTGGCGCGGCGGCCAAGCCATTTGAGACCCATCACAACGCCCTGGACATGCCGATGTTCCTGCGCATCGCGCCGGAACTGTACCTCAAGCGTCTGGTAGTTGGCGGCTTCGAGAAGGTGTTCGAGATCAACCGCAACTTCCGCAATGAAGGTGTCTCGACCCGTCATAACCCCGAGTTCACCATGCTCGAGTTCTATCAGGCCTACGCAGACTACCGCGACAACATGGACCTGACCGAAGAGCTGTTCCGCGAGCTGGCGCAGGCGGTGCTCGGCACCACCGACGTGCCCTACGGAGACAAGGTCTTCCACTTCGGCGAGCCCTTCGTGCGTCTGTCGGTGTATGACTCCATTCTCAAGTACAACCCGGAGATAACCGCCGACGATCTCAATGACGTCGAAAAAGCCCGCGCCATCGCCAAGAAGGCCGGCGCCAAGGTGCTTGGTCACGAGGGGCTGGGCAAGCTGCAGGTAATGATTTTCGAGGAGCTGGTCGAGCACAAGCTGGAGCAGCCGCACTTCATCACCGAATACCCGTTCGAAGTCTCGCCGCTGGCGCGCCGCAATGACGACAACCCGAACGTCACCGATCGTTTCGAGCTGTTTATCGGTGGCCGCGAGATCGCCAACGCCTACTCGGAGCTTAACGACGCCGAAGACCAGGCCGAACGCTTCCTCGCCCAGGTGGCCGAGAAGGACGCCGGTGATGACGAAGCCATGCACTACGACGCCGACTTCGTCCGCGCGCTGGAATATGGCATGCCGCCAACCGCCGGTGAAGGCATCGGCATCGACCGTCTGGTGATGCTGCTGACCAACTCGCCGTCGATCCGCGATGTCATCCTGTTCCCGCACATGCGGCCAGAAACGGCGTAGGCGGCTACGCCGCCAGCTGCAAGCTTCAAGCGGTAAGTAGTTCGTGTTGTCCAGGACTATGCTGAGCATCAGATTGTCCGCGTAGTCCGCGTAGTCCGCGTAGTCCGCGAGATTGCGTGAATGCACGGACAGCTTGTAGCTTGCGGCTTAATGCTTGAAGCTGCGACCAAAGGGAGCCACCCGTGAAACAGAGTGAGCAGTATCAGCTGGTCATCCGCAGTCTGTCTGATCGGATTGTCGAGGCGCAGGCGCCGATTCGGGTGCTGGATGCCATCAAGTGGGACGACAGTATCCGTGACACCTTCCTCAAGAAGCGCTGCAAGGCGCTGCCTGATGTCAATGCGGACTATTACGCCCAGCGTCCGCTGAGCTTTGATCCGGCTGAACGGCGGCAGATTTTTCAGGATATCGAGCGTGATATCACTCGCCAGCTGGGCAGCTTCAACCCGGTTGGCCAGATCATGCGGCGCATGTGCCGGGAATACCGCATGGTCATCCGCATGCTGGAGGCACGCGGTACCCAGGATTTTGGACTGATCTCGCAGGAGCTCTATGGCGCGGCTTCGGACGCTTTTCACGCCGGCGATCCGACCTTGACCGACCTGGGCATCATGCTCAGCGAGTCGCTGAAGAACATTGCCCGTACCGAACTGGCGCGCGACCCGAAAACCATCGCTGCGCCCGACGCGGTGCAGATTCTGCAGGCACGCATGAACGAGGCGTTCCCGGACGACCAGGCGGTGCGCGTGTTCGAGTCCGACGGCATCGTCGCTGATGCCGCCGCGGGTGCCGACTACATCAAGATCCGCAGCGATGCGATGTTCAACCAGCGTGACCTGAACATTCTGGCTGTACACGAGGGGATGGTGCATGTGGCAACCAGTCTCAACGGCCAGCACCAGCCGATCTGTACCTTCCTGGCCAAGGGACCGCCGTCGTCCACGGTGACCCAGGAAGGGCTGGCCATTCTGATGGAGGTCCTGACGTTCAACTCCTATCCGGCACGCCTGCGCAAGCTGACCGACCGTACCCGGGCGATTCAGATTGCCGAGACCGGTGGTGATTTTCTTGATGTCTTTCAGTTCTATCGGGACGAAGGCTATTCCCGTGACGACAGCTACAACAATACCAGTCGTGTATTCCGTGGCTCGGCCAGCAACGGTCTGCCGTTCACCAAGGATCTGGTTTATCTGAAGGGCTTTATCCTGACCTACAACTATATCCAGCTGGCGGTGCGCAAGGGCAAGCTGCAGCAGATTCCGCTGTTGTTCTGCGGCAAGACCACGCTGGAGGATATGCGTACCCTGGGGCAACTGGTGGACGAAGGGCTGGTTGTGCCGCCGCGCTACCTGCCGGCGCCCTTTGCCGACCTCAACGCCCTGAGCGCCTGGATGTGCTTTTCGGGGTTTTTGAACAACCTCAGTCTGGATCGAGTCGAAGCCGACTACGCCAACATTCTGTAATTGGAGCAACCGATGTCGCAAGCGCAGGAAATCAACAAGCTGCCGATCATTCTCACGGCCATTATCACCGTGATTGCCACGGTCGCCGTGCTGCATTTGTACGGCTATCTGAATATCGTCAACCCGGAGGAAGGGCTGGAGCTTGCCGACTATCGGGTGGTAACGGTCGGTTCGGAGGAGGCGGGCAGTCTGCGCCGTAATCCGGCCAAGCACGAGGCCGAATGTGTCGACGGCATTCTGGTGCTGCACGCCAGCAATATGAACGGCCTTTCCGGGGTGCTCAGGGATAGCCGTGATCGCGTGGTCCGCTGCGTCAATCAGGCGGTACCGCTGGCGGAGTAACCCATGACGGAACGGGCAGTGCAGTTGAAGCCAGACTGGCTTGATGCCCTTCAGGGCGAGTTCGCGCAGCCCTACATGCAGCAGCTGCGCGATTTTCTGCAGGCCGAGAAGGCGGCGGGCAAGGTGGTCTTTCCGCCGGGTGCGCTGATCTTCAATGCGCTCAATTCAACGCCGCTGGACAAGGTACGGGTGGTGATCATCGGGCAGGACCCGTATCACGGCCCCGGGCAGGCGCACGGCTTGAGCTTCTCGGTGCCGCCGGGGGTGCGTACGCCGCCGTCGCTGCAGAATATCTTCAAGGAAATCAATCGCGATCTTGGTCTGCCAATACCGCAGCACGGCTGCCTGCATTCATGGGCAGAGCGGGGCGTATTGCTGCTCAACGCAGTGCTGACGGTCGAGCAGGGCCAAGCCGGGTCGCACGCCAAGCGGGGCTGGGAACGTTTCACCTCGAGGGTGATCGAACTCGTCAATGAGCGCTGCGAACACTGTGTCTTTCTGCTGTGGGGTAGCTATGCCCAGCGCAAGGGTGAGCAGATTGATCGAACCCGGCACTGTGTGCTGACCTCGGTGCACCCTTCGCCGCTGTCCGCCCATCGTGGCTTCATCGGCAACGGCCACTTTTCCGCAGCGAACGACTATCTTGTCAGTAACGGACTGGCACCCATCGACTGGAGCTTGCCAGACCCTCCCCGGTAACTGCCTGACGACTGCTGGAGATTGTCATGGAACATGCTCTGCAACCCTATACCGCGCTGGTGCCGCGCACCGACAAGCTGGTGGTACAAAAGGCCGGCCATACGGCGCTGGTCACCATCGACAACCCGCCGGCCAATACCTGGGATTCCGATACCCTGCACGGGCTGCCGGACCTGCTCAGGCATCTCAACAATGACCCGGACATCTATGCGCTGGTGCTGACCGGGCGCGGCGAGCGTTTCTTTTCGGCGGGCGCCGACCTGAAGATGTTTGCCGATGGCAATCCTGCCCGCGCCCGGGAGATGGCGCGGTTGTTCGGCCTCGCATTTGAGGCGCTGCGCGACTTTTCCGGGGTCACCATTGCTGCCATCAACGGTTACGCGATGGGGGGTGGGCTGGAGTGCGCTCTGGCCTGCGATATTCGCATCGCCGAGCGGCAGGCGCAGATGGCGCTGCCGGAGGCGGGCGTCGGCTTGCTGCCCTGCGCGGGAGGCACTCAGGCGCTCGCCTGGCTGGTTGGAGAGGGCTGGGCCAAGCGCATGATCCTGTGCGGCGAGCGGGTCGATGGAGTGCGTGCCGAGCGCATCGGTCTGGTCGAGGAATGTGTTGAGCAGGGCCAGGCACTGGGCGTGGCGTTGCACCTGGCGGCGCAGGTTGCGCGGCAGAGTCCGGCGGCTGTGCGTTACTGCAAGGAACTGATTCAAGGGGGCAGAGATCAGCCGATCAATACCCTGCTGGCGCGTGAGCGCGAGCGCTTCGTCGATCTGTTCGAGCTGGAGGATACGGTAGAGGGCGTAAATGCCTTTCTGGAGAAGCGACCGCCGCAGTGGACGCGGCGGTAACCGGAGGTTCGCACTGCTGGCTCAGGCCAGCAGCTGCATGGCGGCTTCCATTTCGGCTGACAGGTCTTCGTCTTCCTGCTCGCCTGCCGGATCCAGCCCCAGCTTGGCGAAGGAGGGGATCGTGCTCCAGTCCATCAGTGCATAGGGATGCTGAGTGCCTGCCAGTGACTGCAGCATGGCGACCTGAACAATGTCGGCGTAATCGACGCTGGACGAGTTGCGCTGAAAGTCCAGGTGCTCCGAGGGCACGTGACGCAGTGGTGCCGGAAAGTCCCAGGCCTGCAGGATGCGATCCCCGAGAACCGGATGGATGCGGTCAATGACCAGATTGAGACTGATGGAGTCGCGCAGCAACTGCGAGTTTTCCTCGGCATACGACAGAATCGGCAGCACGCCAATCTGGTGCACCAGGCCGGCAAGCGTGGCCTGGTCGGGCTTGAGTTTGGTGTAGTGACGGCAGAGCACGTGGCTGATGCCTGCCACTTCGGTACTGCGGGTCCAGACCTCACGCATCTTGCGATCAATGACGTCGGAGGTCGCCTGGAACATTTGTGACATCGCCAAACCGGTTGCCAGGTTGGCGGTGTAGGTAATGCCCATGCGGTTGACTGCCATGGCCAGATCAGTGATTTCCTGACGACTGCGCAGCAGCGGGCTGTTGACGACCTTGATCAGTCGGGCGCTGAGGGCCGCGTCGTTGCTGATTTCCTTCACCAGGTGGGGAATGCTGACATCCGGATCCTCAGCTGCCTCGCGTACTCGCAGGGCGACTTCCGGCAGTGTGGGCAGCACCAGTTGGTCTTTCTCGATGGCCTGTATCAGCTCGTCCTGGACGCGCTGGGCAAGATCTGTCATCTCGTGTCCCTTGTTTCTCTGTTATTCGGCTTCTGCGCTGGTGAGTTCGCGTTCATAGGGCAGGTCGGCAAGGCTGATCAGTGGTCCGTCGCTATCGCCTGCACTCAATGTGGTCAATTGTGCCGCATCTTTCTGAACAACAGCCAGCATTTCAATGGCCTTATGGCTGCGGGCGGCCATGACGACCTCTCCAACCGCCTTGCCGCTCTCGCGGTCGACGATCTCGGTACCGGGCGAGGGCGGTGCTTCTCCGGCCATCAGCAGACGGTACATGCGGCGTTTCAGCTTGCCCAGGTACTGCATGCGCGCCACGATTTCCTGACCGGTATAGCAGCCCTTGCGGAAACTTACACCGCCGAGCTGCTGAAGGTTGAGCATTTGCGGGATAAAGTGCTCCCGGGTTTCGTCGCTGACCTGGCCGACCCCGCTGCGAATGCGCTGCAGCTGCCATTGGTTCAGGCTGACCGGATCGGCATGCTGGCACAGGGTGTCCAGCAGATACTCGGCTTGCTCGGTCGGCACCCACAGGACGCAGGCGCCGCCGGGCAGGCCGATGGCAAACAGGTCATCCTTGTGCGCCACCGTGCCATTGGCTGGCATGTCGAGGCCACAGCTCTGCAGGGCCGCATCGGCGGCTTCGCCCCAGATACCGAAGCCGACCCGGTTGTCACTCTGGTCGCTCAGTTCGCATTTGTAGAAGACGGCGTACTTGCCGAGATCGGCGAGCTGTGCGGCGATCAACTGGCGATCAAGGCCCAGCATGACGCCCTGATCCGTTCGCCACAGGTAAAAACTCGACTGCATTCTGCCCTTGGGGTTACAGCGAGCACCCAGGGTGGCAGTGGTGCCGGTGACGGATTTCAGGTCGCAGGTGAGCTGGCCCTGGAGAAACTTGTCGGTATCGACGCCTTCAACGGCGATAATGCCTTCGTGGCTCAGCATGCTGATGCAGGTGGCGCAGTCTGCCCGGTCGTCAGTAAAACGAGCGGCGAGGTCGGGTAGTTGAGTCATGCCTGTCGTTGTTCCAATGGTTCAGGTGGTACATCATAGGGGCCATGGCAGGTGCTTGTCAGGCGTTGCCTGACGTTATAATGCGGTTTTTACCGAGCAGATCAATCCTCACTGTGGAGTTGCCGATGTCGGCCGATATAGAAATGAAGCGCTTGTTCTGGCATAGCCGTCGCGGCATGCTGGAGCTGGATGTATTGCTGGTGCCCTTCCTGCAGGAAGCGTATCCGACGCTGGAGGCAGCCGATAAGCAGCGTTATCAGAAGCTGCTGGAATGTGAGGATCAGGATATGTTCGGCTGGTTCATGCAGCGCAGCAAGCCGGAGGACCCGGATTTGCAGCGCATCGTGGAGATGATTCTCGATCGTGTACAGCCCGACTGAATACCTTTTGCTGCGTCGCCAGCCTTCACGCTGGCTGGCGCTGGCCCTGATGTTGATGGGCTTGCTGGCCTGTGTCGGTGTGTTGCAAAGCGCGCTGCCCCTTTGGCCGAGTCTACTTTGTCTGTTGCTGGTCGCCTGTTACTGCAGCTGGGTCTGGCCGCGTCAGATCAGCCTGAGTCACCCGCACTCGGTAACCGGTCTGCGCTTTGACAGCGACGGTTGGCACATTCTGCGGCGTGATGGCTCGGAGGTCGCTGCCCGGCTGCTTGGCGATACCTATGTCAGTGCCATGCTGACGGTCGTTCGGTTGCGTGAGCAGGGGCGCTGGTGCCCGGTGTCGGTCGTGTTGCCGGCCGACGCAGCCTCCGAGGAAAGCCTGCGGCGGTTGCGTCTGCGGCTGCGTTTCAGTCGCCAGCGCTGGGCGGCTGCAGAATAGTATCCTGCGCTTCGTCCAGCTGCGCCGGAAAGTCCAGCGTGTAATGCAAGCCGCGGCTTTCACGGCGCAGCATGGCCGAACGGATGATCAGGTCGGCCACCAGGGCCAGGTTGCGCAGCTCAAGCAGATCGCGGCTGACCCGGTAGTTGCTGTAGAACTCGTGAATTTCGGCGCGCAGCATGTCGACCCGGTGTTTGGCCCGCTGCAGGCGCTTGGATGTCCGTACGATCCCTACGTAGTCCCACATAAAGCGCCGCAGCTCATCCCAGTTGTGCGAAATGATGACGTCCTCGTCCGAGTCGGTCACCTGGCTCTCGTCCCAGTTGGGCAGGTTCTGCGGCATGGCGATGCGGTCAAGCTGCTCCAGAATGTCACGACTGGCGGCGCGGCCGTAGACGATGCACTCGAGCAGCGAGTTGCTGGCCATGCGGTTGGCGCCGTGCAGGCCGGTAAAGCTGGTTTCACCGATGGCGTAAAGCTGATCGATGTCGGTTCTGCCGCTGCTGTCGACCATCACGCCGCCGCAGGTGTAGTGCGCTGCGGGGACCACCGGAATCGGTTCCCTGGTGATGTCGATACCGAAGGCTAGGCAGCGCTCGTGCACGGTCGGGAAGTGGCTGCGGATGAAGTCGGCCGGCTTGTGGGTGATATCCAGATAGACGCAATCGAGCCCCAGACGCTTCATCTCGTGGTCAATCGCCCGGGCCACGATGTCACGCGGTGCCAGTTCGGCGCGCTTATCGAAGCGCGGCATGAAGCGCTCACCGTTGGGCAGACGCAGTAGCGCCCCTTCACCTCGCAATGCTTCGGTAACCAGAAAGCTTTTGGCCTTGGGGTGATACAGGCAGGTTGGGTGGAATTGATTGAATTCCATATTGGCTACCCGGCAGCCGGCCCGCCAGGCCATGGCAATGCCGTCGCCCGAGGCGCTGTCGGGGTTGCTGGTGTACAGATACACCTTGCTGGCGCCGCCGGTTGCCAGCACGGTGAAGCGTGCAGCAACGGTTTCGACGTGGCCCGTCGAGCGGTTCAGGATATAGGCGCCGAGGCATTGATTGCCGTCGCGGCCGAGCTTGTGGGTGGTGATCAGGTCGACTGCAACGCGGTTGTCGAGCAGCTCGATGTTGTCGTGCTGCTGGGCGCGCTGCAGCAGCGTATTGAAAATCGCGGCGCCGGTGGCGTCGGCGGCGTGAATGATGCGCCGGTGGCTGTGGCCGCCTTCGCGGGTCAGGTGAAAATCGTCACTTTCGCTGCCGTCCTCGCGTCGTTCGCGGGTGAAGGGGACCCCCTGTTCAACCAGCCAGCCGATCGCATCGCGGCTGTCGCCAACGATCTGGCGCACGGCATCTTCATGGCACAAGCCGCCGCCGGCGATCAGGGTATCCTGAACATGTGCATCGACCGTGTCGGTGTCGTCAAGCACGGCAGCAACGCCGCCTTGCGCCCAGAACGTGGAGCCTTCCGACAGCTGCCCCTTGCTGAGCACGGCGACACGCAGGTCGCTTGCCAGGTGCAGTGCCAAAGTCAGGCCGGCAGCGCCGCTGCCGATGACCAGTACATCGTATTGCCGTTGTTGAGTCATTGCGTTCTTTGCGCTCAATGCTTGCGTCGAGGTGGCCTAGTATATAGAAGGCGAGTCGCTCACAATACTGCCACCCATGGGGGAGTGCCTGGGGCATCACTGCGGTTGATATGAGTGATGGCTTATTGCATTCAAGGGGGAACTTTTTAACATCGCCCGTGCTCCTAGTCCTGAACCTGAGTGAGGGGAGAACTTTTGGTTACATCTTGTGTCTACGATAACAACGCTGATCGCGGACTCCGAAGAGTGGCAAGTCAATGACGGGGCAGAGCGATCAACAGCTGGTTGAGCGTGTTCAGAAGGGCGACAAGCGTGCCTTCGACCTGCTGGTTCTCAAGTACCAGCACAAGATTCTCGCGCTGGTGACCCGTTTCGTGCATGACAGTCACGAAGCGCAGGATGTGGCTCAGGAGGCCTTTATCAAGGCGTACCGTGCGCTGCCGAATTTTCGCGGCGACAGTGCCTTCTACACCTGGCTGTATCGCATCGCGATCAATACGGCGAAGAATTATCTGGTGGCACGCAATCGCCGCCCGCCGGACAGCGATATAGCCGCAGATGAGGCGGAGTATTACGACGGCGACAGCATTCTCAAGGATATTCACTCGCCCGAGCGCGACATGTTGCGCGACGAAATCGAGCAAGTAGTGAACCGAACGCTGCAACAGTTGCCTGATGATTTAAGAACGGCTTTGACCCTGCGCGAGTTCGAAGGGTTGAGCTATGAAGACATTGCCAATGTGATGGACTGTCCGGTAGGCACAGTTCGATCCCGGATCTTCCGGGCGCGGGAGGCAATCGACAAAGCCCTGAAACCGCTGCTTGAAGCCTAGGTAGCAGGGTGGGGTGCAACGCAGTGAGCCCGATGGGCCAACAGCAGAGGTAAAGCAATGAGAAGCGAAGTCTTGCAGGAGTCTCTTTCCGCGCTTATGGATAACGAGGCTGACGAGCTGGAAGTGCGCCGTGTTCTCCAGGCCGCTGAGCAGGACCCGGCACTGCGTAGTACCTGGTCGCGCTATCAGGTGGCACGTGCGGTGATGCACAAGGAGCCTTGGCAGGGGGCTGTTGATCTGTCTGCAGGTATTGCTGCCGCGCTGCGCGACGAGCCAGAGCTGCAGATGGCGCCGGCGCCAGCCGATGTCAAACCGGTCTCCACTATCTGGCGCAACCTGGGCCGTGTTGCAGTGGCCGCTTCGGTGACCCTGGCGGTGCTGGTCGGTGTGCGCATGGTCAACCAGGGCGATGCGCCCGGCGGTGCTCAGATGACGGCCGGCACCATGACCGCGCCGTCGATGCTGCAGGCCAACCCGGCAGCGCGTTCCGGTGCGGTGCTGGCAGGGTACTCGCAGGCCGGAAACGCCGGTGCAGAGCCTCTTGCGCCTGCTCAAGCGCCGTCTGCGTGGCACGAACAGCGCATCGGTCGCTATCTGCGTGAGCATGCCGAATCCAGTGCGCAGATGGCGAGTCCGCAGCTCATTCCTTATGCCCGTGCAGCCAGCATGGAAGGTCGCTAGTGGTCGGTTGTCGATGCTCGCTGAGCGGCCTGACCCTGGCCGCTCTGCTGATCTCGCCGCTGGTTCAGGCACGCGATGCCGGCCAGTGGCTGCAGGGAATGGTCGACGCATCAGGACAGCAAAGTTATTCGGGGTCGTTTTTCTACGAGCGCTCCGGCAGTTTCAGCACCCACCATATCTGGCACCGCGCCGATGGTGATGGCGTCACCGAGCGCATGTTGCGCGCCGACGGCGAGCCGCAGGAATGGGTGCGACGTGACGGACAGATTCAATGCGCCAGCTCCTTCGCCGCAGTGTCGGGCTGGCGCGGTGAGGCACCTGCGACGCTGAATCCGGCTCAGCTGCAACGCTGGTATGCACTGGAGGTGCTGGGCACCACCCGGGTTGCGGATCGCCCGGTTACGGTGATCGCCATGAAGCCCCGTGACGCGTTTCGTTATGCCTATGAGCTGTATCTGGATGACCAGACCGGCATGCTGCTCAAGTCCCTGCTCATTAACGAGCGCAATGTGCTGCTTGAGCGCTTCCAGTTTACCGATGTGCAGTTTGCCGAGTTGACGGACGAGCAGCTCGAACCGGGAGCGAGTTGTCTGACGCTGGCCGAGCACCCGCTTGAAAAGCGTGTGGATACCTCCGGCTGGGTGCCTGGCTGGATTCCGCCGGGTTTTGTTGCCGGCGAGCCGGTAGTTCGCACACTGGCGGTCAATGAACCGCAGGTCATGAGTCAGGCCTTCAGCGATGGCCTGGCTCGATTTACCCTGTTTGTCGAGCCTTTGGGTGATGGGGCCCTGGCGGAAGATTTGCTTGCTCAGCTGGGGCCGACCGTGGCTGTCAGTCGTCGATTGCAGGTCGAGGGTGTGGGGTATCTGGCAACCATCGTCGGTGAAATTCCCCCGGCAACCGCCGAGCGTATCGCCGCGTCCTTTCCCTTTGCGACTGCGGAGATGGCCCAGTGATTGAAGAGCGCGGGCGAGTCCTCAGTGTTGAAGAGGGGGCGGTGTGGGTTGAAACGGTGCGCAGCAGCACCTGTGGCAACTGCGCCGCCAAGGCCGGTTGCGGCCAGGCATTGCTCGCACGGGTTGGCAGCGGTGCCAGGCGCGGATTTATCCGTGCCCTGACCGATCGCAGTTGGCAAATAGGTGATGAAGTCTTTATCGGTATTCCCGAGGACGCCGTCGTGCGCGGCGCGCTCTGGGTTTATCTGACTCCACTGCTCGGATTGTTTGCTGCCGCTTTGCTGGCGCAGGCGCTGGGGGCAGCGGAGCCGATGGTGATCTTGGCTGCGGTATCCGGTCTGATCGCCGGTTTTGCAGTGGTTCGTTGGCACGGCCAGCGAGCCCAGCGTGACCCGCAGCTGATGCCGCAGGTGTTGCGTTCTGCCGGGCAGGCGATGCCCCTCGTCCAGGAGGGACGGCTGAACGGCTGATGTCTTGCAAGATGGTCCTTGAGTACAGGTGAGGAGAATTCAGGCTTATGTTGTCTGTTCGACGTTGGGTCCTCGCAACTGCGAGCGTGCTGGTCCTGGGGTGGCAATCACTGGCAGTTGCCGCGGATTTGCCGGACTTTACCGAGCTGGTGGAGGAGGCCTCCCCGGCTATCGTCAATATCAGTACCCGTCAAAAGGTATCCAGCCAACCGGTTGCAGGCATGCAGGGTATGCCTGATCTGGAGGGCATGCCGCCGATGTTTCGTGAATTCTTTGAGCGCAGCTTCCCGCAGGCCCCGGCGCCACGCGAGCGAGAGGCTCCCCAGTCGCTCGGCTCGGGCTTCATTATTTCCCGTGATGGCTATGTGCTGACCAATAACCATGTGGTAGCCGATGCCGACGAGATTTTCGTCCGGCTGTCTGATCGTCGGGAAATGCAGGCGGAGCTGGTCGGCGCTGATCCGCGTTCTGACCTCGCGTTGCTGAAAATTGATGCCGGTGACGACCTGCCGGTAGTCAAGATCGGCAAGTCGGCGGACCTCAAACCGGGCGAGTGGGTGCTGGCGATTGGTTCGCCGTTCGGCTTCGACTACTCGGTAACCGCCGGTATCGTCAGTGCCAAGGGGCGCAGCCTGCCGAACGAGAATTATGTTCCCTTTATTCAGACTGACGTAGCGATCAATCCGGGTAACTCCGGTGGTCCGCTGTTCAACCTGGACGGCGAAGTGGTGGGCATAAACTCCCAGATCTTCACTCGCTCCGGTGGCTTCATGGGGCTTTCGTTCGCCATCCCGATGGACGTGGCAATGGACGTGGTCGAGCAGATCAAGGATAGCGGCAGTGTCCAGCGTGGCTGGCTGGGTGTCGTCATTCAGGAGGTCAACAAGGATCTGGCCGAGTCGTTCGATCTGCCCAAGCCGGCCGGTGCCCTGGTGGCCCAGATCATGCCGGGCGGTCCTGCCGACAAGGGCGGTTTGAAAGTCGGCGATGTCATCCTCGAGTTCAATGGTCACGAAGTGGTGCGCTCGTCCGACCTGCCCCATGCGGTAGGCCGGGTTCGTCCCGGAACCGACGCAACGCTGGTGGTGATGCGTGACAAGCAGCGCAAGACGCTGACCATGGAGATTGGCACGCTGCCGGATGATGATGCGGTTGCGGCAACAGGCACCAATGAACAGGCGCCGAGCGCAGCGTCCAACCGTCTTGGCGTGACGGTCGTCGAGTTGACTGATGACCAGAAGAAGAACCTGGATATTCACTCCGGTGTTGTGGTCCGTGAGGTGAGCCGGGGGCCGGGTGCGATGGTCGGGCTGCGGCCCGGCGATATCATCACCAACCTGGACAATCGTTCGGTGGATTCGGTGGAAACCTTCACGCGTATTGCCCGTGATCTGCCGGACAATCGCTCTATCTCCATGCGGGTGATTCGTCAGGGCCGCGCCAGTTACATCACCTTCCGCCTGGCGGAGTAAGTCGTCGCCACAGGCTTCCGGTCATCAGCGGTCTTGAGATGGCGATGACCGGGGGCTGCAGCGATGGCGACATGGCTGCTAATCAGGTAAACTCGCGGGCTGTTTTGGGGAGTCGCCTCCCCGTCTCGCCATGTCTGGCAACCCTGTCTGGATGATCCGCGCTGTGAGTGACCTTAGCCTGATTCGTAATTTTTCCATCATTGCCCACATCGACCACGGCAAGTCGACGCTGGCCGACCGCTTTATCCAGATCTGCGGTGGCCTGAGCGAGCGTGAAATGGAAGCGCAGGTACTCGACTCCATGGATCTGGAGCGCGAGCGTGGTATCACCATCAAGGCACACAGCGTCACGCTGTATTACACCGCCAAAGACGGCAAGACCTACCAGCTGAACTTTATTGATACCCCAGGTCACGTGGACTTTCACTACGAAGTCAGCCGCTCGCTCGCTGCCTGCGAGGGCGCGCTGTTGGTGGTGGACGCTGCGCAGGGTGTGGAGGCGCAGTCGGTAGCCAACTGCTACACCGCTATCGAGCAGGGCCTTGAGGTCATGCCGGTGTTGAACAAGATCGACCTGCCCCAGGCCGAGCCGGAGCGGGTCAAGGCCGAGATTGAAAGCGTAATCGGCATTGACGCGACAGATGCGGTTGCCTGCTCGGCGAAGAGCGGCATCGGTGTCGAGGATGTGCTCGAAGCGCTGATTCACTCCATTCCTGCGCCTGAAGGCGAGATCGAAGCACCGCTGCAGGCATTGATCATTGATTCCTGGTTCGACAACTACCTTGGCGTGGTGTCGCTGGTGCGCGTCAAGCATGGCCGGATCAAGAAGGGTGACAAGGTGCTGGTCAAGTCGACCGGCAAGACCCATCTGGTCGACAGCGTCGGCGTGTTCAACCCCAAGCATACCGAAACTGTTGACCTGAAGGCCGGTGAAGTAGGCTTCATTATCGCCGGTATCAAGGACATTCATGGTGCGCCGGTGGGCGATACCCTGACCCTGTCCAATACCCCGGATGTCGATCCGCTGCCGGGGTTCCAGAAGGTCAAGCCGCAGGTTTATGCCGGCCTGTTTCCGGTCAGTTCTGATGATTTCGAGGATTTTCGCGAGGCGCTGCAGAAGCTGACGCTGAACGATGCTGCGCTGCAGTTCGAGCCGGAAAGCTCCGAGGCACTGGGTTTTGGCTTCCGTATCGGTTTCCTCGGCATGCTGCACATGGAGATCATCCAGGAGCGCCTGGAGCGCGAGTACGATCTGGATCTGATTACCACCGCCCCGACCGTAGTGTTCGAGGTGGAGAAGAAGGGCGGTGAGGTTATCTACGTTGATAACCCGTCGCTGCTGCCCGACCCCTCGATGATCGAGGAAATGCGCGAGCCGATCGTGCGTGCCAACATTCTGGTGCCACAGGATCACCTCGGCAGCGTGATCACGCTCTGTATCGACAAGCGTGGCGTGCAGCACGACATGGTCTTTCTCGGTACCCAGGTTCAGGTTGTCTATGATCTGCCGATGAATGAGGTGGTACTCGATTTCTTCGACCGGCTGAAGTCGGTCAGCCGCGGCTATGCTTCTCTGGACTACAGCTTCGACCGCTTCCAGCCGGCCAAGCTGGTGCGTCTTGACGTGCTGATCAATGGCGAGAAGGTCGACGCGCTGGCGTTGATCGTGCACCGTGACAACGCGGCCTTCAAGGGACGCCAGTTGGTCGAGAAGATGAAAGACCTGATTCCGCGACAAATGTTCGATGTGGCGATTCAGGCTGCCATTGGTGGCCAGATCGTCGCCCGCTCAACCGTCAAGGCGTTACGCAAGAACGTACTTGCCAAGTGCTATGGTGGTGATGCCAGCCGGAAGAAAAAACTGCTTGAAAAGCAGAAGGCCGGCAAGAAGCGCATGAAGCAGGTGGGTAGTGTGGAGATTCCGCAGGATGCGTTCCTGGCGGTACTCAAAGTCGACAACTAGAGACGGTAAGCGCGAACGATGATGCATATCAACTTTCCACTGGTGCTGGTGATTGCGGTTGCCGTCAGTGGGTTTCTGGCCCTGCTTGATCGTATCGTGCTCGCGCCACGTCGTCGTCGCGCGATTGCCACCTATGAAGCCCAGGTCGATGTTGCCGACCCTCAGACCATAGCTCGGCTGGACAAGGAGCCGCTGCTGGTCGAATACGGCAAGTCGTTCTTTCCTGTGCTGGCGGTAGTGCTGATCCTGCGTTCCTTCCTGGTTGAGCCGTTCCAGATTCCCTCCGGCTCAATGAAGCCGACATTGGACGTAGGCGACTTTATCCTCGTCAACAAGTTTGCCTACGGTATTCGCCTGCCGGTGATCGACACCAAGGTCATCCCGATTGGCGAGCCGCAGCGTGGTGATGTCATGGTATTCCGTTACCCCAACGACCCTGCCATCAACTACATCAAGCGTGTTGTCGGCTTGCCTGGCGATCATATCCGCTATGCTGGAAAGCAGCTGTATATCAACGGTCAGAAGATTGAACACGAACTGGTCGAGATCGTGCCGGATGACGAAGTGCCGGATGGTCATCCGCTGCAGGCAGTGGCAAAGGCGGCTATCTTCAATGAGCAGCTCGGTGAGGTGAGTCATCAGATCCGCCAGAAGCAGCTGTCGCAGACGCCCAGACCGAACGAGTGGGTGGTGCCCGAAGGGCACTATTTCATGATGGGCGATAACCGCGACAACTCCAACGACAGCCGTTACTGGCAGTCTGCGGATATGCCCAGGGAGTTGTGGGGAATGGTTCCCGACAACTATATTGTGGGCAAGGCCTTCGCGGTCTGGATGCATTGGCCGGAACCGAAACTGAGCAATCTGCCCAGTTTTTCGAGCGTCGCTCTGATCCATTGAGTGCGCCGAACAGGATATAACATCAACGACGGATTACGAGGTTCTCATGCGCCACTCACAGCAAGGGGCATCCTTCTTCGGCTGGCTGGCCGTTATTGCGCTGATTGTCTTCGGCATGATCATTGCCATGAAGCTGACCCCGATCTACATGGATCATTATTCGCTGCGCAATATCATTACCACGGTCAATGAAGATCCGACCATCAAGATCAACTCGCTGCGTGACTTGAACAGCTACATTGACAAGGGCATGCAGCTCAACGGCATTCGTGACATCGACGCGAAGGAAGCCATCAAGGTGACGCAGAGCGGCCAGAACGCCTACACTCTGGTGCTCAAGTACGAAGTGCGAGCGCCGTTGCTGAATACAGTGGACCTGCTGGTCCACTTCGACGAAACATTCATTATCAGACCGCTAAAGTGAGCAACAAGCTAGACCGACTAGAGCGCAGGATAGGCTACCAATTCAAGGACCAGGACCTGCTGGTGCTGGCCTTGACCCACCGCAGTCTCGGTGGGTGCAACAATGAACGCCTGGAGTTTCTGGGTGATTCGATTCTCAATTTTGTTGCCGCCGAGATGCTGTTCCAACATTTTCCCCAGGCCCGAGAAGGCCAGCTTTCGCGGCTGCGTGCCCGCCTGGTCAAGGGTGTAACCCTGGCCGAGCTGGCCAAGGGCTTTGAGCTGGGCGAGTACCTGCGCCTGGGTTCCGGCGAGCTGAAGAGCGGAGGCTTTCGTCGCGAATCGATCCTGGCGGATGCAACCGAGGCGATCATCGGTGCCATTTATCTGGATGCCGGGCTCGAACCGGTCCGCGAGCGGATTCTGCACTGGCTGGGCGAGCATATTGCGACCCTGACGCTGGTCGACAACAACAAGGATCCGAAAACACGGCTGCAGGAGTTCCTGCAATCGCGTCAAAGCGAGCTGCCGCGTTACGAAGTGATCGAGAGCAGTGGTGAAGCCCACTGCAGAACATTCAAGGTGGACTGTCAGGTCGCATTGCTGGCCGAACGCACCTACGGCGTTGGCAGTAGCCGCCGCCTTGCAGAACAACAGGCAGCCCAGCAGGCGTTGATCGCCCTGGGTGTGGAGCGAGCCGATGACTGATGCTGTTTCCCGCTGCGGTTACGTAGCCATTGTCGGCCGGCCGAATGTCGGCAAGTCGACCCTGCTGAACCATATTCTCGGCCAGAAGCTGGCCATCACCTCGCGCAAGCCGCAGACAACCCGTCATACGCTGCTCGGTATCAAGACCGAGGGAGCGGTGCAGGCGATTTATGTCGATACCCCTGGCTTGCACAAGGAAAACGAGAAAGCTCTCAACCGTTTCATGAACAAGAGCGCCAGTCAGGCCCTGCGTGATGTTGACGTTGTGCTGTTTGTGGTTGACCGGTTGCGCTGGACCGATGAAGACCAGATGGTACTGGAGCGGGTGCAGTATCTGACCTGTCCCGTGCTGATCGTGGTTAACAAGCTGGACCGGATGGATGACAAGAACGAACTGTTGCCGCATCTGGAATGGCTGACCAAGCAGTTGCCCAGCGCCGAAGTTGTCCCGGTATCCGCTCTGCAGGGGCGCAATATCGATCGCTTGGAATCGCTGATTGCCGAGCGTTTGCCGGAGAATGGGCACTTCTACCCGGAAGATCAACTGACCGACAAGAGCTCGCGTTTTCTGGCTGCCGAGCTGGTGCGTGAAAAGGTCATGCGTCAACTGGGCGCCGAGATTCCCTATCAGGTCGCGGTTGAAATCGAACAGTTCAAGCAGGAAGGGCGCATTCTGCATATTCACGCGCTGATTCTGGTCGAGCGTGAAGGGCAGAAGAAAATCATCATTGGTGACGGCGGCGAGCGGTTGAAGAAGATCGGTCAGGAAGCGCGCCTCGACATGCAGAAGCTGTTCGGCAGCAAGATCATGCTCAACCTCTGGGTCAAGGTGCGTCGCGGCTGGTCTGATGATGAGCGCGCCCTCGGTTCGCTGGGTTACCGCTTCGACGACTGACCTGCATGCGCGAGCACCTGCAGCCTGCCTACGTCCTGCACAGCAGACCCTACCGTGACACCAGTGCACTGGTAGACCTGCTCAGCCTGCAGGGCGGGCTGCAGCGGGTTGTCTGGCGGGGCGCGCGGGGTAGCGGTCGCGGTGTTCGCCCTCAACCCTTCGTGCCGCTGCTGGTCAGCTGGCACGGCCGCGGTGACCTGAAAACCCTGCAGCAGGCTGAAGTGGCTGGTGCTCATGCACGACTGCAGGGGCAGGCGCTGTTCAGCGGTATGTATCTCAATGAATTGCTGGTTCGTCTGCTGTCACCGGGTGACGCTCAGACGCTGCTGTTTGCCGGTTATCAGTCGGCGCTGGAGCGGCTGGCGTCGTCGCCTTCTTCAGTTGAACCGATTCTGCGTGAATTCGAGTGGCGTCTGCTGGAACTGCTGGGTTACGGTTTCAGTCTGACCGAGGACGCCGATCAGCAGCCGGTGCTGGCTGATACCCTGTACCGCTGGAGTCCGGATCTGGGTTTGTATCCGGTGGTCGATACCACCTCAAGTGGTCTGTCCGGGCGAGGGTTGCTGGCGATGGCCGCGCTGGACTGGGCCAGCGTCGACGCGCTGCCGGTTGCCAAGCGGCTGATGCGCCAGGTGCTGGCTGTTCACCTGGGCGATCGCCCGCTGGTCAGTCGCCAATTATTTGCCGCGGGTCGCACGGGCGAGCCGCGCTGAGTCAAGGGCGGATCGCCGCCCGGCATAGTCAACGGAGAATCTTGCATGAGCCAGTCTGATCGCGTGCTGTTGGGCGTCAACATCGACCACGTCGCTACCCTGCGTCAGGCCCGTGGTACCCGTTACCCGGATCCGGTCCAGGCGGCCATTGAAGCCGAGCAGGCCGGGGCAGATGGTATTACCGTGCATCTGCGTGAAGATCGTCGTCATATCCAGGAGCGTGATATTCACCTGCTGGCACAGGTGCTGCAGACGCGAATGAATTTCGAGATGGCGGTTACCGATGAGATGGTCGCCTTTGCTGAGCAGATTCGTCCGGCACATGTCTGTCTGGTCCCGGAACGTCGTGAAGAACTCACTACCGAGGGTGGGCTGGACGTCTGCGGTAACGAGGCGCGCGTTCAGGCGGCCATCGAGCGGCTGGCCGCGGCTGGCAGCGAAGTGTCGCTGTTTATCGACCCGGACCGGCGCCAGATTGAGGCGGCCAAGCGGCTGGGTGCGCCGGTGATTGAGCTGCACACGGGCCACTATGCCGATACCGAGGGGGCCGAGCAGCAGCAGGCGCTGGAGCGTATCCGCGAGTCCGTCACCTACGCCCGCAAGCTTGGCCTGGTGGTCAACGCCGGGCACGGTCTGCATTATCATAACGTTCAGGCAATTGCTGCGATTCCCGGAATCCATGAGCTGAACATCGGCCATGCGATTATTGCCCGCGCCCTGTTTTCCGGTCTGGCCGGTGCGGTGCGTGACATGCGCCAACTGATCATGGAAGCGTCTGGTCGATGATCCGGGGTATCGGCACCGACCTGGTGCTGGTGTCGCGGATTGAGGCAGCGCTGGGGCGCCAGGGCGAGCGTTTTGCCCGGCGTATCCTGACGCCGGACGAGTTCGCCCGCTTTGCCGATCACGGTCAGCCGGCTCGCTTTCTGGCCAAACGCTTTGCGGCCAAGGAAGCCATCATGAAAGCGCTCGGGACCGGGTTGGCCGGAGGGCTGTCATGGCAGCACATGCAGATTGACCGTGATCCGCTGGGCGCCCCGGTCGTTGTGCTGAGCGGGGCCGCGGCCCAGCGAGTGGCGGACGGCGGCGGCGGGCGCATGCTGCTCTCGCTCAGTGACGAGCGGGAGCAGGCGCTGGCGTTTGCCCTCTGGTCACAGGACTGACAGGCTGCCCTGCAGGCGGTCTACAGCTTCCAGCAGCCGTTCTATTTCTTCGCCGCAGGGCGCCTTTTCCTTCAGTCTGGTTTCGGCTTGCAGACAGCGTCTTCGCAGTTCGGGTACGCCGCAGTAGCGGGTTGCTCCGTGCAGGCGGTGCACCGTCTCCAGCAGCGCGTCGGTGTTGCCGGCCCGGTAGCTTTGCTCTATTTGCTCGCGGTCGCCGGGCAGGCTCTGCATCAGCATATCCAGCATCTCCTGCGCCAGATCTGCCTTGCCAGCCGCCAGCCGCAACCCTTCGTCGTGATCCAGTATGCGCGGTTCGCTGTCGGCAGGTTGCTCCGGCCGCTCCTCCAACTTCGGTGCAGCGCCGGGTGACAGGTCGTGACCGGTCCATTTCAAGATACTGTCACGCAATTGCTCGGGGTTGATCGGTTTGCTCAGGTAGTCATTCATGCCGCATTTGAGCAGTTTACGTCTTTCATCTGCGAGCGCGTGGGCGGTCAGTGCGACGACCGGCGTGGCCGACTGCTGGCTGATCTCTTCGCGGATACGCAGTTCCTCGGTTGTCTGGCGTCCGTCCATTCCGGGCATTTGAACATCCATGAAAATCAGATCAAAGCGCTGTTCATCGAGGATATCGAGGGCGTTTTCTCCGCTGGTGGCGGTACGCACCCGGGTGCCCATTTCCTGCAGAAAGGTTTCGACCAGTTTGAGGTTGGCCGGGTTATCGTCGACGCAGAGAATGCTGACGCTGTCCGGATTGCTGCGTCGCTCGGACAGCAGTGGTGTCGACGACTCCGCCGCCACGCCCGCGCGGGGTGACAGCAGACGGGTAAGGGTGCGATACAGCTTGCGCAGGCACAGTGGACGGGAGAGCACCGCGCAGTGTGCCGGCGGCAGTTGATCCAGCAAGTCCGGTTGCGCGACCGTGTCTACCAGCAGAATACTCTGGCACTGCCCGGCGGCGGCCCAGCGCTGGGCTGCCTGAACGCGTTCGGTCCACTCGGAGTCATTGTTGCCGCTGCTGATCAGGGCGAGCTGTATGGTCTGACCGTTGGCTGTGTTCAGGTCGCTATCAAGCTCGCTGAGTGAGGCGTACAGGCGTGCCTGCAGGCCAAGCCCCTCAAGTGAGTGGAGCAGAGCTTGCCGGGTCAGGTCGAGGGGCTCGTAAACAGCGACCTCAATGCCGGAAAATGGTCGCACGGGAAGGTCGTCGCTGGCCTGGCTGGATTTGTTCAGGGTGATCGTCAACCAGAACTCGGAGCCCTCCCCGGGTCTGCTATTCAGACCGATGTCGCCCTGCATTTCTTCGACCAGGCGCTTGGTGATGACTAGCCCCAGGCCGGTGCCGCCGGTCTGCCTGGTCAGCGAGTTGTCGACCTGACTGAAGGCCCGGAACAGCGACTTCTGCTGCGCCTCGGAAAGGCCAACGCCGGTGTCAGAGACGCTGATGCGCAAGGTCGCCTCGCTGTCGTTTTCCTCTTCCAGCATAACTCGCAGGCAAACCGACCCCACGTGGGTGAACTTGATTGCGTTACTCAGCAGGTTGGACAGAATCTGTTTCAGGCGCAGTGCATCGCCTTTGAGGCCCAACGGGACGTCACTGTAGATCAGGCTGACGAGCTCGATCTGCTTCTGGTGGGCGGCCGGTGCGAGTATGGTCAGCGCTTCTTCGATCTGATCACGCAGGTTGAATGGCATGCTCTCCAGGGTCAGCTTGCCGGCTTCAATCTTGGAGAAGTCCAGAATTTCGTTGATGATCGCCAGCAGGTTGCCGGCCGACTTGCTGATGGTGTCCAGGTATTCGCTCTGGCGCGTTGTCATCTCGGTGCGCTGCAGCAGGTTGCTGAAACCGATAATCCCGTTAAGCGGTGTGCGCAGCTCGTGACTCATGTTGGCGAGAAATTCGGACTTGATCCGGCTGGCTTCCTGCGCCGCCTTGCGCGCCATATCGAGCTCGATATTCTGAACTTCGATGGTCTCCAGCGTCTGGCGCAGGTCCTCGGTGGCCTGCTCGACGTTCTGTTGCAGCTCGCCCTGCGCGCTCTGCAGCGCCTGGGCCATGGTATTGATGCCCTCGACCAGATCGTCCAGCTCGCGCGCACCCTGCTTCGGCAGGCGCACATCAAGCTGGCCCCTGCTGATTCGGGCGATGGCCTGGTTGATGTCGGCAATCGGTTCGAGGATACGACGGCCCATGGTGCTGACCATCAGGCTGGTGATCAGCAGGCCAAGCAGAACCAGTACCAGGGTGCTGAGCAGGGTCTGGTAAGTACGCAGCTGGGTATTGCCGTGGCTGAGTTCGACTTCCAGCCAGCCGATCAGCGCATCCGGCTCAAGATCGGTGCGGGTGCTGTCTGACAGCAGCTCGGGGCTGGCCTGCAGCGGCAGGACGAAACGGGTACTGCGCTCACCGCTGCGGATCTGCAGGCCGGTACCCGCCGCCAGCGGGGTTTCCGGTACTGGCTGATCGGCGATGAACATCTGCGGGCCGCTGTGTTCGAGTGGATGGTGATCAGCGTCATACAGCGCTACCGCGCGCACATCCTGATAATTCAGAGTGCTTGCCAGAGCGCTGCGCAGCCGCTCCGGCTGTCCGGCCAGCAAGGCCTCGGTGGCTGGTCTTTGCAGGTGTTCGGCGGTGAGCTGCCCGCGCTCGAGCAATTGCTGCTGCAGGTCACCAAGGTGCTGCCAGCTGAAATAGGCGCCAACAGCCGTGGCCAGAATCCCCGCGGGGATCAGGGTCATCAGCAGCAGCCTTGCCTTGATACCGATCTCGTTCATTAGCTATATCCACTTCGCCGTTGCCGGTATCATAGGCCGACTTGTTAAAAAGCACAGCTTCGACGACCCGGGTATCCGGGTCAACCGGCCCCCGAGGTAGAGTCATGAGTTACCCAACCATTGCCGACTGCATCGGCAACACCCCGCTGGTTCGCCTGCAACGCCTGCCCGGCAATACCAGTAATACCATCCTGGTCAAACTCGAAGGTAACAACCCGGCCGGTTCAGTCAAGGATCGGCCGGCGCTGTCGATGATCGAGCGGGCCGAGGCACGCGGGGATATCCAGCCCGGCGACACCCTGATTGAGGCGACCTCGGGCAATACCGGCATCGCCCTGGCCATGGCAGCAGCGATCAAGGGCTACCGCATGGTGCTGATCATGCCGAATAACATGAGTGCCGAGCGCAAGGCAGCGATGACGGCCTACGGCGCCGAGCTGATTGAGGTCACCCAGGCTCAGGGCATGGAGGGCGCGCGCGATCTGGCCTTGCGCATGCAGGCCGAGGGGCAGGGCAAGGTACTTGACCAGTTTGGCAACCAGGACAACCCCGAGGCGCATTACCGCGGCACTGGCCCCGAGATCTGGCGCGACACAAACGGTACCGTTACGCATTTCATCAGCTCGATGGGCACCACCGGTACCATCATGGGGACTTCCCGTTACCTCAAGGAACAGAATCCGTCGATTCAGATTGTTGGCCTGCAGCCTGTCGAGGGAGCGGCGATTCCCGGTATCCGTCGCTGGCCGAAGGAGTATCTGCCGACCATTTTTGACGACACCCGGGTCGATCGTGTGATCGATATGGGCCAGCAGGAGGCCGAGGTGACCATGCGTCGTCTGGCGCGTGAAGAGGGCATCTTCTGTGGCGTGTCATCCGGCGGGTCGGTGGCCGCAGCGCTGCGCATCAGTGCCGAGGTTGAGAACGCCGTCATCGTGGCGATCATCTGTGATCGCGGCGATCGCTACCTGTCCACCGGCGTCTACGACGGTCCACTGTGAAGCGCGGTCGCGGACGGTCGCGCACGACTGCTGCAGCCGATGCACCGGCTGCGGTCGGGCAGCGTATCGAGCTGACCCTGGAGCGTCTGACCCACGACGGGCGCGGTATCGGTCGCTGGCGTGGACGGACCACCTTTGTCGAGGGCGGATTGCCCGGTGAGCAGGTCACTGCCCGGGTGATTCGTGCGCGCAGCAAGCTGATTGAGGCGCGGCTGGAAAGCCTGCAGCAGGCCAGCCCTGATCGACAGCTGCCGCGCTGTCCGCACATCGAACTGTGTGGTGGCTGCAGCTTGCAGCACATGCCGCACCAGCAGCAGCTGGAGATCAAGCAACAGGCGCTGGCCCAGCAATTGCAGCATTTCGCCCAGGTTGAGCCACAGCAATGGGCGCCGGCATTGTCCGGGTCGGATTATGGCTATCGCCAGCGCACCCGTATCGCGCTGCGCTGGGATCGGCAGCGGCGCGAGCTGGATGTGGGCTTTCGTCAACGCGCCAGCAATGAGCTGGTCAACGTAACGCAATGCCCCGTTCTGGTGCCGCAGCTGGAGGCGGCGCTCAAGGCCTTGCCAGCGCTGCTGCGCGGGCTGCGCTCTGTCGAGACGCTGGGGCATGTCGAGCTGATCGGCGCTGAGCATCCGGCGCTGGTGCTGCGTCATCTGCAACCGCTCCCGGCCGAAGATCAGCAACAATTGCTGGCCTTTGCCGAGCAGCATGGCATGGGCTGCTGGCTGCAGGGCGATGACGCTGCAGCGGTGCCGCTGGGCTCGGCTGCCGAGCCGGCCTACAAGCTGGCTGATCAGCAGTTGACGCTGGGTTTTGCGCCGGGTGACTTCACCCAGGTCAATCCGCAGATCAATCAGGCCATGGTCAATCAGGCGCTGGACTGGCTGGCGATCGAGCCGGGCGAAGCGGTGCTGGACCTGTTCTGCGGTGTCGGTAACTTCGCCCTGGCACTGGCCCGGGCAGGCGCTTCGGTGGTGGGTATCGAGGGCAGTGAAGAGATGGTGGCGCGCGCGCAGGAAAATGCGCGCAAAAACCGCCTGGATGCGGTGCACTTTTTGCCGGCTGACCTGTCGAAGCCCCTTGAAATGTCGGCTGCGCCCCAGAGATATACGGCCGCGCTGCTGGACCCCCCGCGTGATGGCGCCGATCAGCTGGTGGCCGATCTGGCAGCAATGGGCGTCGCGCGCATACTTTACATTTCCTGCAACCCGGCCACGCTGGCGCGGGACGCGGGAATTCTGGCAGGCAAGGGCTATACCCTGGTCAGGGCGGGCATCATGGATATGTTCCCCCAAACCGCCCATGTCGAAGCCATGGCATTGTTCCGGAGACAGTAGATCGCCTCCGGGCGAGGATAAGAAAATGGTACAGGTCAGAGCAGCACACCCGATCAATCAGGACGGCAGCGTCAATATCGACGCCTGGATCAGCAGGATCGGGGAGCGCACCCAGCTCAGCGACCCCCAGGTGCTGCATGAGGCATGCGAATGGGCATGTGATCTTGAGCAGCAGGCGATCGCGGCCGAAAACATCTGGGCTGACGGCGCCAGCAGTTATCGCACCGGTCTTGAAATGGCCGAAATCCTGGCTGACCTCAAACTCGACCAGGATTCGCTGGTCGCCGCAGTCGTCTATCGCGCTGTGCGCGAGCGCAAGACCGATCTCACCGAGGTCGAGCACCGGTTTGGTCCGACCGTCACCCATCTGGTCGATGGCGTGCAGCGCATGGCGGCGATCAGTGTGTCGCAGAATCCCGGCAACAACGCCATGTTCAATACCCAGTCCCAGGTAGAGAATCTGCGCAAGATGCTGGTGACCATGGTCGATGACGTGCGCGTCGCCCTGATCAAGCTGGCCGAGCGCACCTGCGCCATCCGGGCAGTCAAGGACGCGCCGGAGGAGAAGCGCTACCGGGTTGCCCGTGAGGTATTCGACATCTATGCACCGCTGGCCCATCGTCTCGGGATTGGTCATATCAAGTGGGAGCTGGAAGATCTGTCCTTCCGCTACCTGGAGCCGACCCAGTACAAGCAGATTGCCAAGCTGCTGGACGAGCGTCGGCTCGACCGACAGGAATATATCGACGCGGTGATGGCGCAGTTGCGCGAGGCACTGGAAGAAGCGTCGATTCATGCCGACATTACCGGTCGGGCCAAGCATATCTACTCGATCTGGCGGAAGATGCAGCGCAAGGGCATCGATTTCAGTCAGGTATACGACGTGCGCGCAGTGCGAATTCTGGTGCCGCAGGTGCGTGATTGCTACACCGCTCTTGGGGTAGTTCACAGCCTTTGGCGGCACATTCCCAACGAGTTCGACGACTACATTGCCAACCCCAAGGAAAACGGCTATCGCTCGCTGCATACGGCGGTGATCGGCCCCGAGGGCAAGGTGCTGGAAGTACAGATCCGTACCCAGGCCATGCATGAAGAGGCCGAGCTCGGTGTTTGCGCCCACTGGCGCTACAAGGGGACCGATCCGGACAGCAGCTCCAACGCCTACGAGGACAAGATCGCCTGGTTGCGACAGGTGCTGGAATGGCACGAGGAGATGGGCGATATCGGCGGGTTGGCCGAACAGCTGCGGGTGGATTTCGAGCCGGATCGTATTTACCTGTTCACCCCCGACGGCCACGTGCTGGACATGCCCAAGGGCGCGACCCCGCTGGATTTCGCCTATCGGGTACACACCGAGATCGGTCACAGCTGTCGCGGCGCCAAGGTCAACGGCCGCATCGTACCGCTCAACTACCTGCTGCAGACCGGTGAGCAGGTCGAGATCATTACCGGCAAGCAGAGCGGGCCCAGTCGTGACTGGCTGAACCCCAACCTCGGCTACCTGAACACGTCACGCGCGCGGGCCAAGGTGCAGCACTGGTTCAAGGAACAGGCCCGCGAGCAGAACGTGCAGGCCGGCAAGCTGATGGTCGAGCGCGAGCTGACCCGTATGGCCCTGAACGGCGCAGACTATGCGCAGTTGATTGACCGCCTCGGGCTGAAGAGTCAGGAAGATTTGTTCGTCGCTGTCGGAGCCGGCGACATGCGGCTGGCCCATGTGGTGACTGTGGCCCAGCAACTGGTCGAGCCGGATCGACACAGCGAACAGCTTGAGCTGATTCCGAAGAAACCGAGCCGCTCTTCGGTCGGCCGCCGCGGCGATGTCTACATCCAGGGCGTCGGCAACCTGATGACCCAGCTGGCCGGCTGCTGCCAGCCGGTGCCGGGTGATCCGATCATCGGCTATATCACCCTCGGTCGTGGCGTCACGGTACACCGCGCCGACTGTGCCAACGCCATGCAGTTGCAGGATCGGGACTCCGAGCGGCTGATCGAAGTCAGCTGGGGTGGTGCGCCGGTGCAAACCTACCCGGTGGAGATCTACATCAAGGCCTACGACCGCTCCGGTCTGCTGCGTGACGTGTCGCTGCTGCTGGCCAATGAGAAGATCAACGTGCTGGAGGTCAATACGCGGACCAACAAGGACGATAACTACGCCGCTATGCTGCTGACCATCGAGATCCCGAGTCTGAGTCTGCTCAGTCGCCTGTTGACGCGGATCAGCCAGCTGCCGAACGTGATTGAGGCGCGGCGTAACCGCCAGGAAGGTCGTGGATGAGTTACCAGTTGGACGATCTGCTGTACCTCATGCAGCGCCTGCGTGATCCGCAGCACGGTTGCCCATGGGATCTGGAGCAGAGCTACGCGACCATCGTGCCGCATACGCTGGAAGAGGCCTACGAAGTCGCCGATGCCATCGAGCAGGGCGATTTCGATCAGCTGCGCGGCGAGCTGGGTGATCTGCTGTTTCAGGTGGTGTTTTACGCCCAGCTGGCCAGCGAGGAAGAGCGTTTCAGCTGGAACGAGGTGGTCGATGGCATTACCCGCAAGCTGGTGCGACGTCACCCGCATGTATTCCCCGACGGCAATCTGCTTACCCCGCCCGGCACCCTGACCCTGGCGCCCGAGCAGATCAAGCAGCGTTGGGAGCAGATCAAGGCCGAGGAGCGGGCCGAGAAAGCAGACCGGCCTGAGCAGCTGTCACTGCTGGATGATGTACCGGCGGCGCTGCCGGCCCTGAGTCGCGCCCAGAAGCTGCAGAAACGCGCGGCGTCGGCCGGCTTCGACTGGCCCGAGGTGGCCCCGGTGATCGACAAGATCAGTGAAGAGCTCGACGAAGTGCGTGAAGTGCTCGCGGCTGGCCATCAGCAGGCCGTTGCCGAAGAAATGGGCGATCTGCTGTTCTGCGTGGTCAATCTGGCCCGGCACCTGGGTGTCGATGCGGAAAACGCGCTGCGCCAAGGCAATGCCAAGTTCGAGCGGCGCTTTCGCTTTATCGAGGATCAACTGCGTGTGCAGGGAGCTACGGTGGCCGAGCGCTCGCTGGACGAGCTCGACGCACTGTGGGATGCCGCCAAGCAGCAAGGCTTATAGGGTCACGGCATGCCGTGACCGTGTTTGTCGCCGCGCTTAATGCTGGGTTTCCTGCTGGCGCTCGAGCAACTCCTGCAGGTGCTTGCGGCTCAGCTCCAGATAGCGCGGTGTCGGGCCCTCGTCCTTGTACAGGGGGTCGCCCAGTTCGTCGACCGCGATGACTTCCTGGCCGGCCTGGTAGGGCAGGCTGGCTTCGAGTTCCTCCAGTGCGGCGCCGAGCAGGTCGGTGATCAGGTCCTCGATCTGGCGTTTCGGATACATCTCGTGCAGCGCTTCCAGGCGGGCCGCGTCCTCGAGTGACAGATGTACGCTGTAGCTGTTGCGGGTCACCCGGCCCTTGGCGGTTTTTTCCCAGGTCTGGGTGAGTTCACGGATCTTCATGTTTTCCCCCTTGATGACTGACTGTCGCTTGTGGCGACACCCTCAGCATAGACCATTCGCGCAGGCTTTCAGTGCCATTGGCCCCTTGTCAGGGACGGGCGGGCATCGCATGCTGTTCGCTCATACTGTTCGGAGGTAAGTCCATGACCGATATCGATGCCCGCTTGCGCGAAGACGTCCACAATCTGGGAGCCCTGCTCGGGCAGACCATTCAGGCTCACCTGGGGGAGGACTTTCTGCAGCGCATCGAGCGCATCCGGCTGGGCGCCAAACAGGGGCGCAAGGCGGATCAGGCCGCCAATGAAGCGTTGCTCAGCGCCCTGCAGGACTTGCCGGACAGCCAGTTGCTGCCGGTCTGTCGTGCCTTCAACCAGTTCCTCAACCTGGCCAACATCGCCGAACAGCATCACCGTATTCGCCGCCGCCGGGCCGATGAGCCGCTCGGCTTCGAGTCGCGTTGCGTGAGTGATCTGCTGGCCCGACTCAAGCAGGAAAACTTCAGTGCCGAAGCCATCGTGCAGCAGGTCAATGATCTGGACATTGAGCTGGTGCTGACTGCGCACCCGACCGAAGTGACCCGCCGCACCCTGATTCAGAAATACGACGCCATCGCCGCCGCCCTTGCCCGCGGTGATCACGACGATCTGACTTCCAGCGAACGTGGTGAGGTGCGTCAGGATCTGGCCCGCCTGATCAGCGAGGCCTGGCATACCGATGAGATTCGCCGTACCCGTCCGACGCCGGTTGATGAAGCCAAGTGGGGTTTTGCTGTCATCGAGCATTCGCTGTGGCAGGCACTGCCGCAGTTTCTTCGTCAGTTTGACGCCGATGTGCATAAGGCGACAGGCGAGCATCTTGATCTGCGCGCCGCACCGGTGCGCATTGCCTCCTGGATGGGCGGAGACCGTGATGGCAACCCCAACGTCACCGCACCGGTAACCCGCGAGGTGCTGCTGCTGGGGCGCTGGATGGCGGCGGATCTGTACCTGCGCGACATCGAAGAGCTGACCAATCAGTTGTCAATGCATGCCGCCAGTGACGAACTGCTGGCGCAGGCGAACTCGGTCGACGAGCCTTATCGCGCGGTGCTCAAGCAGTTGCGTACCCGGCTGCAGGCCAGCCGACGCTGGGCGGAGCAGTCGCTGAGCGCCGATGTGCCCATGCCGGATGAGGTATTGCATGATCTGGATGACCTGCGCGGCCCGCTGGAACTGTGCTACCGGTCGCTGATGCAGTTCGGCCTCAAGCGCATCGCCAATGGCCCGCTGCTGGATACCCTGCGTCGGGTCAACGCCTTCGGCCTCGGGCTGGTGCGACTGGACATTCGTCAGGATGCAGCGCGGCATGCCGAGGTATTCAGCGAGCTGACCCAATACCTGCAGCTGGGCAACTACGCCGACTGGGACGAGGAGGCGCGCTGCCGCTTCCTGCTCGAGGAACTGCATAACCGACGTCCGCTGCTGCCGCCGACCTGGCAGCCGTCTGCGGAGGTGGCTGAAGTGCTGGCGACCTGTCGGGTGGTTGCCCAGCAGCCGCGCGAGCTGCTCGGGTCTTATGTCATCTCCATGGCTTCGCATCCCTCCGACGTGCTGGCGGTCAAGCTGCTGCTCAAGGAAACCGGTGTCACCTGGCCGATGCGAGTCGCTCCGCTGTTTGAAACCCTCGATGATCTGGATCACGCTGCCGCCGCCATCGACCGGCTGCTGGCGCTGGATCAGTATCGCGCGCTGGTTGGCGACGAGCAGGAAGTCATGATCGGTTACTCCGACTCTGCCAAGGATGCCGGCACTCTGGCGGCGGGCTGGGCGCAGTACCGCGCTCAGGAGGCACTGGTGGCGGTTTGTCAGCGTCACGGCGTGCGCCTGCGTCTGTTCCACGGTCGTGGCGGTACGGTTGGCCGGGGCGGGGCACCTGCGCACATGGCGATTCTGTCGCAGCCACCGGGCTCGGTAAGGGGCCAGTTCCGGGTGACCGAGCAGGGCGAGATGATCCGTTTCAAGTTCGGTCTGCCCGGCATTGCCGTGCAAAGCATGCAGCTGTACGCCAGTGCGGTGCTGGAAGCCAGCCTGCTGCCGCCGCCAGCACCGCAACCGGCCTGGCGTGAGCTGATGCAGCAGATGGCGGATCGTTCGGTCGAGGTTTATCGCGGTGTAGTGCGCGGTGAGCCACAATTCGTCGAGTACTTCCGTCAGGCCACGCCGGAGCAGGAGCTTGGGCGTCTGCCGCTGGGCAGCCGGCCGGCCAAGCGGCGCAGTCAGGGCGGTATTGAAACCCTGCGGGCGATTCCCTGGATCTTCGCCTGGACGCAGACCCGGCTTATGCTGCCAGCCTGGCTGGGCGCAGGACAGGCGCTGCGTGAGATGCTGGATGCGGGCAGGCAGGACCAGTTGCGCGAGATGATGACGCACTGGCCGTTCTTCCTGGCACGGGTCGAGATGCTGGAGATGGTGCTGTCCAAGGCCGATGTCGATATTGCCCGCTTCTATGAGCGGCGTCTGGCCAGCGAGGACCTCTGGCCGCTGGGCAAGCGTCTGCGTGACGCTCTGGAACAGGCCACTGCGGCAGTGCTGCAACTGCGTGACAGCGATGTGCTGCTGGCCCACAACCCGGCGCTCGGTGAGTCGGTTGCGATTCGCAACCCCTACACCGATCCGCTGCATGTGCTGCAGGCCGAACTGATGGCGCGTACCCGCGCGCAGGGCGACAAGATTGATGCGGATCTTGAGCGTGCCCTGATGGTGACCATGGCCGGCATCGCCGCCGGGATGCGCAATACCGGCTGACGACAGAACGCGCAGCCTTGATGGGCTGCGCTGATCGTCAAGTATTTCAATGGCTTGTTTGCCTGCGACAATGGTCCGTCTTGTGCATGTCGGCGCGGGCGTGTATGTTGATCCCCCTTTGCGATCCAGCACCGCCTGGATAGTGCGAATTTTTCCGCATCTGCGCCGCGCGCGGGTGCCAGGCAGGTCGCTGGTTTAGGGCCGCTGACAGCTCGGATTCAGTTAGACGAGGAGTACATCATGCGAGTTATCCTGTTGGGCGCCCCCGGGGCGGGCAAGGGCACACAGGCCCAGTTCATCTGCGAGCGTTTTGGCATCCCGCAGATCTCCACCGGGGACATGCTGCGCGCAGCGGTCAAGGCCGGCACCGAGCTTGGCAAGCAGGTGAAAGAAGTCATGGACAATGGCGGCCTGGTCTCCGACGACCTGATCATCGGTCTGATCAAGGAGCGTATCACCCAGGACGATTGCGCCAAGGGCTTCCTGTTTGACGGTTTCCCGCGCACCATCCCGCAGGCTGAAGCGCTGGTTGAAGCTGGCATCGATATCGATCGCGTACTGGAAATTGCCGTTGCTGACGAAGAAATCGTTGCCCGCCTGTCCGGCCGCCGCGTGCACCCGGGTTCCGGTCGGGTTTACCATGTCGACCACAACCCGCCGAAGGTTGCCGGCAAGGATGATGTGACGGGTGAAGACCTGATCCAGCGTGACGACGACAAGGAAGAAACCGTACGCAAGCGTCTGGAGGTGTACCACACCCAGACCAAGCCGCTGGTCGACTTCTACCAGAAGCTGTCTGCTGCCAAGGGCACGCCCAAGTGCGCCAAGGTGGAAGGCATCGGCAGCGTCGAGCAGATCACTGCCAAGGTCATCACCGCGCTGGACTGAGTCCTGCTCGCTTGACCACAAGACCCGTGCTGACTTCGGTCGCACGGGTCTTTGCATTTTTGTACAATGCCCGGCCCTGAATTCAGAATCCGACCATGACCACACTGCTTGCTCTGGATACCGCCACCGAATGCTGTTCTGCCGCGCTGCTGCATGACGGCCGCGTCACTGCGCGCAGCGAAGTGATTCCGCGTCAGCACGCCCAGCGCCTGCTGCCGATGATTGAAGAGCTGCTCGGCGAGCGCGAGCTGCGTTTGCCGGATGTCGATGCGCTGGTGTTTGGCCGCGGACCCGGTGCCTTTACCGGTGTGCGTATCGCCACTGGCATGGTGCAGGGTCTGGCCTTTGCCGCCGACAAGCCGGTGATTGCGGTGTCCAACCTGGCTGCGCTGGCCCAGCGTGCGTGGCGCGAACATGGCGCCGAGACCGTTGCAGCGGCGATTGATGCGCGCATGGACGAAGTCTACTGGGGGCTATACGGCCTGCAGGACGGCGTCATGCAGTCACTGGACGACGAGCGGGTCTGCCCTCCGGAAGCCGTCAGCCTGCCTGACGGGGTAGCCAGTGTGGCCGGCGCCGGGACTGGCTGGCAGTACGCCGACCGGCTGGCGGTCTCGGCCGAGCGAAGTTGGCCGCAGATGCTGCCGAATGCCGTCGACCTGATTACCCTGGCCTTGCCACGCTGGCTGGCCGGTGAGGTGCTGGATGCGGCCGATGCCCAGCCGGTCTACCTGCGCGACAAGGTTGCCACGCCAAAAGGCCAGGCGTAAGCTGGCGGCATTATCTCTGGAGCTAATCTGGTGCGCCTGGACGGTTTCAACCCTTACTCATCGCTGCCTGACCGCAGCAGCCGCGCGGTTGCCAACACCACTGGCAGCAGCCCTGCTGCGTCCGTGCCCGGCAATGAGCAGGCCGGGGTAACCGCGACGCGTCTTCCGCCAGCCCAGGTGGTCCGTACCTCCAGCCCGGCCGCCGAGTATATCCCTGCCCGGCGCGAGTCTTATGAGCCGATCTACGGTCGCGCCAATCAGGCACTCGCCAGCTATCAAAGCACCGTCAACATGCCGGTCGACAGCGCCGCTGACACCATCGTCGGCATCGACACCTACGCCTGATGTCGTGACCGTACTACCCATGCGTTTCATCACTGGCTGCCCGCTCTGGGCCGAGCCTGCCTGGTTGGGCAGCCTCTACACCCGCGGCAGCGACGCCGATGAGCGTTTGGCGCAGTACAGCCGGGTGTTTGGCGCGGTCGAGGGCAATACCACCTTTTACTCGTTGCCGAGCGAGGCGCGGGTTGCCCGCTGGGCCGAGCTGCTGGTGGATGATTTTCATTTCTGCGCCAAACTGCCGCGGGAGGTCAGTCACGCTGGTCGGCTGGATCCTGCCCACCCAGCGTTGAAAGCCTTTCTTGAACGGCTGGCACCGCTGCAGCAGCGGCTCGGGCCGATCTGGCTGCAGTTGCCGGAGCGCTTTGCGCCACAAGATATGGGTACGCTGGCCGATTTTCTCGATAGCTTGCCGGGCGACTACCGCTATGCAGTCGAAGTGCGACATCCGGGCTTTTTCCGCAAGGATGACGCCGAGCGCCAGCTCAATCGTTTGCTGCATCAGCGCAGTATCGAGCGCATCAGTTTTGACAGCCGCGCCCTGTTTGCCAGTGCTGCGACCGATCCGTCGACGCTGGAAGCCAAGCAGCGCAAGCCGCGTCTGCCGGTGCACGCCATTGCGCTGAGTGAGCGGCCCAGCGTGCGCTTTATCGGTGGCATGGAGCAGGCTGCCAACTGGCAGGCACTGGCGCCCTGGCTCGACAAGTGTGTGCAGTGGCTGCAGGAAGGGCGTCAGCCGATGCTGTTTATGCACACCCCGGATAACCTGCTCGCTCCTCAGCTGGCCCGAGACTTTCACGCCGCACTCTGCGAGCGGCTGCCGACCCTCCCACCGATGCCGCTCTGGCCCGGTGAGCAGGAGGCCGTCGATATGCCGCAGCAGGGCGGCTTGTTCTGATAGCAACAGGAAACCTCATGACTGACGACATGCCCCTAACCCTGGCGGTCAACTGGCGGGACAGCCGCTTTCAGGTCGCTGCCCAGGCGCTGGCGGCGCGGCTGCAGTTGCCGGTGCTGGCGGATCTGCCGGACAGAGCGGGGTTGCTGTTGGAATTCGATGATGACGGGCTGGCATTGCGCAGCACTGCAGATGGCGCACCCGGTGCGGTGCGGGTCGACTTTGTCAACGGGGCGATGGCGCACCGCCGTCAGTTTGGCGGCGGGGCCGGGCAAATGGTGGCGCGCGCGGTGGGTATTCGCGGCAGTATCCGGCCCACCGTACTCGATGCCACCGCGGGCTTGGGGCGTGACGGCTTCGTGATTGCCTCGCTGGGCTGCGAGGTCACGCTGCTTGAGCGTCAGCCGGTGATCGCTGCGTTGCTTGAGGACGGTTTGCAGCGGGCCCGTGCGGCAGGGGGAGAGGTTGCGGAAATCGCCACGCGCATGCACCTGATGCACTGCGATGCGATTGCCGCGATGGGGGATTGGCAGTTGGAGGTGCCTCAGGTCATTCATCTGGACCCGATGTTCCCGCACCGCGACAAGTCTGCGCTGGTAAAAAAGGAAATGCGCTTGTTCCGCCCGCTCGCCGGCGATGACGATGACGCGCCCGAGCTGTTGGCGGCGGCGCTGCAGCTGGCCAGTCACCGGGTCGTGGTCAAGCGGCCGCGCAAGGCGCCGGCCATTGCCGGCCAGCGCCCCAGCGCCGAGATGGCCGGCCAGTCCAGTCGCTACGATATCTACGGCAAGAAAAAACTCGAGTAACGTACCGTCATGCCGGGCTTGCCGGCTTGCCGGCTTGCCGGCTTGCCTTAGCCTTCGGCGCTGCGTGCCACCTGTCGGATCGACAGTCGCACCTCTGCGCTGAGGACGCGTTTGGCGGTGTTTTCGGCAATATCTTCGAGTCCGGCTACGTAACTCAGTCGGCCCTCGGCGTCGGCGCTGAGCACCTGTTCAGCGGTCAGGCGCTGGATGAATTGGCGGAACAGGGTCTTGTCGAAGAATTCCGGCGCGTTCAACCCGTGCAGGATCGACAGCCGCTGTGCCATCACCGTACAGCGGGCCTCCAGCTGCTCTGCAGTCTGACTGCCATTGGGAAAGTTCAGCAGCAGCGCCGCGACCATATAAAAGCGTTCCAGAATCTGGATGATGCTGCGCGACAGCAGGCTGAGCATGACAAACTCGGGTGAGCTCAGGTCCGGGCGCTGGATCTGGCCATCGGCCTCGCGCAGCAGTTGCTGCGCGATCAGGCTGTCGATCCATTGCTGAATTACCCCGGGTAGTTGCTCCTCCTTCCAGCGCAGAAACAGCTCGCCCTGCAGATAGGGGTAGATACCCATGACCAGGCGCTCAATCTGCTCGCGGGTCATGCGCGGGTTGTTCTGGAACAGGCAGGCAATCAGCGCCGGCAATGCGACCAGATGCAGGACGTTGTTGCGGTAGTAGGTCATCAGTACCGCCTGCGGTTCGTCCAGCCGCATGATTTCGCCGAGGGCATCGGACTGGCGGTCAATCATCTGCATGGCCTCAACGTGCTCGATCATTTCCTGGCCCGAGATATTCGGCAGGGTCACGCCGCCACTGTAGGGCACCGCCTGCAGCAGCGCCTTGTAGTGATCCAGCGAGCGGGCCAGCGAGGTCTCGTCCAGCGCCAGACGCGCAGTGGACAGCATGACCAGCGCGACCATGTTGACCGGGTTGACGTCGGCGGCCGCGCTGATGCCGCTGGTCAGCTCGCGGGCCAGGGTGTTGGTGGTGTCGTTCAGCCAGGCCGGGCGGTAGTCCGGCCCCATCGACTGGTTGCGCCAGCCGGGTTGCTCGCGGTCGAGGAAGTCGGCCAGCGCCAGTGGTTCACCAAAGTTCACCGCCACCTGGCCGAACGGCAACTTGAGGGCTGACAGCACGCGGAAGATATCGAAGACCGATTCTTTTTTCTTTGCCTGGCCGCGCAGCTCGCCAAGGTAGGTGCGGCCCTCCAGTACCCGCTCGTAGCCAATATAGACCGGTACGAAGACGATGGGGCGGCGCGAGGAACGCAGGAAGCTGCGCAGGGTGATCGCCAGCATGCCGGTCTTGGGGCTGAGCATGCGCCCGGTGCGCGAGCGGCCGCCTTCGATGAAGTATTCCACCGGGAAGCCGCGGCTGAACAGCGCGTGCAGATACTCGTTGAACACGGCGGTATAGAGCTGATTGCCCTTGAAGCTGCGACGCATGAAAAAGGCGCCGCCGCGGCGCAGAATGCCTCCTATTACCGGCATGTTGAGGTTGATGCCGGCGGCGATGTGCGGCGGGGTCATGCTGTTGCGAAACAGCAGGTAGGACAGCAGCAGGTAGTCGATGTGGCTGCGGTGGCAGGGCACATAGATGATTTCATTGCCGCGGGCGATGTCCTGGATCGGCTTGATGTTATTGACCCGAATGCCGTCGTACAGCTTGTTCCAGAACCAGCTCAGTACTACCTCAAGGAAGCGGATGATGGTGTAGGTGAAGTCCGAGGCGATCTCGTTGGCATAGCGGGAGGCCATGGCCTGCGCCTTGCTCTCGTCAATCCCCTTTTCGCTGGCCTCGCGGGTGATCGCCTCGCGCACCAGCGGGGCATGCAGCAGTCCCTTGAGCAGAGTGCGGCGGTGAACCAGCTCAGGGCCGACCACAGCGGCGCGTTGCTGGCGGAAGTGCACGCGCAGCACCCGGTTGACCCGGCGTATCGCGCGCTGGCGGTCCATTCCCGGTTCAAGCAGTGTGTGCAATGGCACCTGCGGGCCGAAGTGTACGCGCACCTTGCGCCCCTGCAGCAGGATTGCGAGAAACTTGCGCAGGCGGCCGCCCACCCAGTTCCAGGCGAACAGTAACTTCAGCGGCGATGATTCACTGTCTGGTGACTGCCCCCAGAATACGGTCACGGGTACCAACTGAACATCGGCGCTGTCACTCAGGGCGCAGTCCAGTACCTTGCCCAGACGTGGCGACTGCGCGCGTGGGTCCGGGCGGCCCACCCAGGAGCGCTCGTGACTCAGGAAAACGTAGGATTCGCGTTCGTCGAGCGGTGGCAGCGGGACACGCACCGGACGCGGCAGGCCGGCGCGCACGCATTCGCGGTCGGCGACGATAAGGTCACTCAGAGAGCGGTAGGGCAGAACATAGATTACCGGTCGCTGCGGGTCTATGCCGATGTCATCGCCTTCGCCGATCCGGCGCGAGCGTGCCCACAGATACAGCAGGCGGCGAGCCAGACCGAAACGCAGGCGACCGAACAATGAGGAATAGGAAGCGGACATGGACATCTCTGTGGCAGCGTGGGCGGTAGCCGGATTTCGCAAGGCGGCTTGAGGTGGATTTTAGCGGGTTTGGCGGCCGCTCGCAGCCTGTCATGGCGGCGGCGGCACCGCCCGGCAAATGGTTGCTTGAAATGCACCGGGGGGATTCATATAGTCACTGCCTCGTGCGCATCCTTATCCGGCCGGAGACGGGGCATTTTGCCTCTCGCGATTGTGAACCACTGCACAGTTGCATTGTCGTAAACCGACATGGGTATCAGGGGCGATCGCTGGCCGCAGAAGCCAGCCGCAGACCGCGCGAAAGACCATTCTGGGGGAATAATAAAAGGCATGATAAGCATAAACAGCCTGACCAAACGCTTCGGCGATCACGTCGCCGTCGACAATCTGTCGTTTGACGTCAAGCCGGGTGAAGTGCTCGGTTTTCTCGGGCCCAACGGGGCCGGCAAGTCCACCACCATGAAGATGCTGACCGGATTTCTGACGCCTGATGGCGGTTCGGCGTCGGTCTGCGGCTTCGATATTCAGACCCAGACGCTGCTGGCTCAGCAGAAGATGGGCTATCTGCCTGAAGGTGCTCCGTGTTACGGCGACATGCGCGTCAAGGGCTTCCTTGAATTTATCGCCAGTGTTCGTGGCCTGACTGGTGCCGAGCGCCAGCGTCAGGTGCAGCGCGCCGTTGAGCAGGTCGAACTGCAGGACGTGCTCGGCCAGCGGATCGAGACGCTGTCCAAAGGGTTTAAGCGCCGGGTCGGTCTGGCCCAGGCCATTCTGCACGACCCGCAGGTGCTGATTCTGGACGAGCCCACCGATGGTCTGGACCCAAACCAGAAGCATCAGGTTCGCCGGCTGATTCAGCAACTGGCCGAAGGCAGCAACAAGATTGTTGTGATTTCCACCCATATCCTCGAAGAAGTCAGTGCAGTCTGCTCGCGTGCCGTGATTATCGGCAAGGGCCGCCTGCTGGCTGACGGTACGCCTGACGAGCTGGAAGCGCGCTCGCGCTATCACCAGGCGGTGACCCTGTCGCTCGCTGCGCCCGCTGACAGCGCTGCGCTCGAATCGCTGCCCGGTGTGGTCGCGGTTGAGCGCTCGGCAGACGGTCTTGCGTTGACCGTACTGGCCAAACCGGGTGAGGTGATCTTCCCGGCGGTCGGTCAACTGGCGCGTGAGCAGCAGTGGCAGGTCAATGAGCTGTCGGTGGAGCGCGGTCGTCTGGACGACGTGTTCCGCAGTCTGACCTCGGGGGAGTCGGTATGAACAATCTGGGTGTAATCTTCCGCCGCGAGCTGGGCAGTTACTTTGCCACGCCGCTGGCCTATATCTTCATCGTCATCTTTCTGGTCATGGCGTCGCTGTTTACCTTTGACGTCGGTGGCTTCTATGAGGCGGGTCAGGCTGATCTGATCGCCTTCTTCAACTTCCATGCGGGCCTGTACCTGTTCCTGATCCCGGCGGTCGCCATGCGGCTGTGGGCGGAGGAGCGCAAGTCGGGGACCATCGAATTGCTGATGACCCTGCCGGTGTCCCGAGCCGCTATGGTGCTGGGCAAGTTTCTCGCCGCCTGGGTGTTCGTCGGTATCGCGCTGTTGCTGACCTTCCCGATGGTGTTGACCGTCAATTACCTTGGCTCGCCGGATAACGGCGCGATCCTGACCGGCTATATCGGCAGCTGGCTGATGGCTGGCGGCTATCTGGCCATCGGCTCCTGCATGTCGGCACTGACCAAGAACCAGGTCATCGCCTTTATTCTCAGTGTGGTGGTGTGCTTCCTGTTTGTTGTCAGCGGGGTATCCATGGTGCAGAACGCCTTCAGTGGCTGGGCACCGCAGTGGGTGCTCGATACGCTCGCCTCGTTCAGCTTTCTGACCCGCTTTGAAGCGATCAGCAAGGGGGTGCTGGATTTGCGCGATTTGCTGTATTTCTTCTCGCTGATGGGCGCCTGGCTGCTCGCGACGGCGGTTGTCATCGACCTGAAAAAGGCCGACTGAGGAGCTGACTCTATGAAACGTCTAATGTATTCCGGTGCCGGTCTGCTGGTGCTGCTGCTGGCCTTCTTTGCATTCAATATGGCAACCAACGTGCTGCTGCCCGGCGCGCGACTGGATCTGACCGAACAGAAGCTGTTCACCCTGTCCGATGGCACCAAGCAGATTCTTGACGAGCTGGATGCGCCGATTGATCTGTACTTCTTTTTCTCCGACTCGGCGAGCAAGGACCTGACCGTGCTGCGCAACTACCAGCGTCGGGTTGAGGAAATGCTCAAGGAGTATGAGCGCCGCGCCAATGGCCAGATTCGTCTGCACATTATCGACCCCGAGCCGTTCTCCGAGGCCGAGGATCGCGCTGCCGAGTTCGGCCTTCAGGCGATTCCGCTGAGCGACAGCGGTGAATCGCTGTACTTCGGTCTGGCCGGTACCAACGAGTTGGCCCAGCGTGAGGTGATTCCGTTCTTCGCACTCGAGCAGGAAGGCATGCTCGAGTATGAGCTCAGCCGTCTGGTCAGCACCCTGGCCAAGCCCGACAAGCCGGCAATCGGTCTTATCTCCGGCCTGCCGGTGGATGGCGGCATGAACCCCTACACCCAGCAGCCCGCTGCTCCCTGGATGTCGATTGAGCAGGTGCGGCAGGTGTTCGAGGTCAAGCCGCTGGCCGAGGATATCGACAGTATTCCCGAGGATATCGGCGTGCTGTTGCTGATCCATCCCAAGGCACTGACCGAATCGGCGCTGTACGCCATTGACCAGTTTGTGCTGCGTGGCGGCAAGCTGCTGGCTTATGTGGATCCCTTCGCTGAGGCCGATCAGGGCATGGAGGCGATGATTCAGGGCATGGCGGACGGCAAGGCATCTGATCTTGGGCCGCTGCTGCAGGCCTGGGGTGTGGCCTATGATCCGACCAGGGTTGTGGTCGACGCCCAGCAGGGCATGGCGGTTGGTCGTGGCCCTGGTCAGCGCCCGGCCCGTCACATCGGCTGGCTTGAGGTGGAAACCGCGCAAATCGATGCCGACGATACCATTACCGCCCCGCTGCAGTTGTTGACCTACGCGACCGGTGGCGCGCTGGTGCCGGTCGAGGGCAGTGAGACCCGCTTTACTCCGCTGTTGCAGAGCACTAAAGACAGTGCGTTGCTACCGAGCGATGCCTTCGCCAACCTGCAGGACCCCGAGGACCTGCTCAAGGCGTTCACGCCGGACGACAACGTCTATACCCTGGCTGCGCGTCTGCACGGGCCGGCCAAATCGGCCTACCCGCAGGGGCTTGAAGGGTATGAGCCCGGCTTGACGCAGGCAGATAACATCAATGTGGTGGTTATCGCCGACACCGATATGCTGACCGACCGCATGTGGACCCAGGTGCGTGATCTGTTCGGTCAGCGAATTGCCCAGCCATGGGCGGAGAACGCCGGTCTGCTGGTCAACGCACTGGATAACCTGTCCGGGTCGGAAGCGCTGATCAGTGTGCGTTCGCGTGGCGACTTCAGCCGTCCGTTCACCGTGGTTGAAGAGCTGCAGCGCAAGGCCGAAAGCCGCTTCCGTGCCAGCGAGGAGCGCTTGCAGCAACGGCTGGCCGAGACCGACCAGAAACTCGCGCAGTTGCAGCAGAGCCAGGATCCCGGCCAGTTGACCGAGCTGACCACCGAGCAGCGCGATGCGATCCAGGCCTTCCTCGACGAGAAGCTGGCCATTCGCAAGCAACTGCGTGATGTGCGCTATCAGCTCAATGCCGATATTGACGAGCTGGGTAGCCGGCTGAAGTGGCTCAATACCGCAGCTGTGCCAGCCCTGCTGACCCTGGGTGTGCTGTTCTGGTGGCTGCTGGGTCGCGCCCGCCGCAAACGCTGAGGAGACGATATGCGCAAGATCATTCTTATCGCGTTGGCCCTGATCGCGGCGGCGCTTGTGGCGGTCGCCCTGCAGGTACGCAATAGTGATCGGGTGACCGATCTGCAGAGCCAGCCGTTGCTGGACGAGGCGAAACTGTCGCAGCTGGCGGCGGTTGAACAGATCGAGCTGGCACGCGCCGGACAGCAAGTAGTGCTGCAGCGTGATGGTGAGGCCTGGACGGTCGCCAATCGTGACCAGTTCCCGCTCCAGCGCGAGCGTCTGGCAGCGCTGCTGCTGGCGCTGCGCGAGGCGCGGGTGATCGAGGCCAAAACGTCCAACCCCGATTACCACGCGCGCCTTGGTCTGACCGAGGGCGAGGGTAACGACAGTGCCCTAGGGGTCAGCGTCAAGGCCGCTGAAGGCGGTTTTGGCCTGCTCTTCGGCAACAAGGTTGGCAGTGATCAACTGGTGCGTTTCGCCAATGAGGATCAGGTCTGGCTGGTTAATCGGGCGCTGAGCATGTCGGCCAACCCGCAGGACTGGCTCGATCTGCAGGTCAGCCAGATTCCGCTGGAGCAGGTCGCCACCGCGCACTGGCGTTATGCCGATGGCGAGGAGCTGCGGCTCGACAAGGCCAGCGAGGGTGATTACAACTTCAAGCTGGCGGACGGCGAGGGTGCCGGTCAGGAGCGCAAGCTGAACTCGATGGTGCTGGCGCTGGCCGATCTGCGGGCGCAGAACGTGTCCCCGCGCACTGCCCTTGAGCTGGGTGAGCCGGTGTTGGTCATGCAGCTCGGCAGCTGGTCCGGTGCCACGCTGGATGCATCGCTCTACGAGGTCGGCGGGGCCTACTGGCTGACTATCGACCAGCTCGATCAGAGTGAGGAAAATCCGCTGACGGTCAACGCGGATGCACGCTGGGCGTTTCAGTTGGGTGTGGCTCAGCATGATCGCATGGTGCTGCGCCATGCAGACCTGAAAACAGCTGACGATGCCGCCGGGCAACCGGAACAGAACTGACCTCCCCCTTGCAGCCGCCTGATTGGGCGGCTGCTGCCTTGCCGCGCTACTTGCGGCTCCCAATCTCTGAACTAGACTCGAAAAACGACCACCGGGTGAATGCCCCCGGTGGGCGCGCACGCGTTGTCCGCAGGCGGATAACGGAATTGATCAGGTATGACGAGGATTGCGGTAATGGCAGAGCGGGAGCAGGGGACCGTCAAGTGGTTCAACGATGCCAAGGGGTTTGGTTTTATTCAGCGTGAGTCCGGTCCGGACGTGTTTGTGCACTTCCGCGCCATTCGCGGTGACGGTCACCGCACGTTGGTAGAGGGGCAGAAGGTCGAGTTCAGCGTTTCGCAGGGCCAGAAGGGCCTGCAGGCGGACGACGTCACCAAGCTGTAGCCGGTTTTTGTCCTGATGGCGCGGCTGCGGTGGCAGCTGCGCAGCACAACACCTGCAGCGCGGGTTTGCCCGCGCCGAAGGCTTCTTGTGTCTTTTTTCAGGCTGGCGCAGGCAGCTGGCTGCGCAGCCAGCGATCAAATTCGCCCGCCGGCAGTGCGCCGTTTATCCGCGCGACTTCCTTACCCTGATGCACGATCAGCAGTGTCGGAATGCTGCGGATACCGAAACGGGCGGCCAGGTTGGGTGCCGCTTCGGTGTCAACCTTGAGAAAGCGCGCACGGGGCTCGTGTTGGCTGCAGCTTCGGCTGAAGGTCGGCGCGAACTGACGACATGGCCCGCACCAACTGGCCCAGAAATCGATGACCAGCGGCAGGTCTGCGCCGGCATGACGGGCAAAGCCGGCGGCGTCCACCTCTGTGGGCTTGCCGTTGAATAGCGGCTGCTTGCAGGCACCGCACACGGGGGCGGCGGACAGGCGACTGGCGTCCAGTCGGTTCTTGCGTTGGCAGTGGGGGCAGCAGATCAGCATTGGGAAGTCCTCCGACAATAGCGTATTGATGGGGGCCGATGGTGCCGTTTCAAGGATGCCGGCGTCGCCCCTGCCATTGTCTTTGCAGCTCGATAAAGGTCAGTGAGGCGGACCAGGTAATCAGCACCAGCCCGGTCAGCGACTCGGTTCCGTAGAGAAAGCGGATGTGTCCGGTCGGCGTCAGGTCACCGTAGCCAAGCGTGGAGTAAGTGGTAGCGGAGAGGTAGATGGTATCGAACAGGGTGATGGTGTCCAGACCGTTGATGCCGCCTTGTTCCGGCATCTGCAGCAGAAAAAAGGCGCTCAGCCCGAATAGCCAGATTTCGGCGATATGGGTGAACAGCAATACGAAAATCAGGGTCAGGATACGGGGCCGCTCACCTATGGTGGTGTCGTCGAGAAAGCGGTGCAGCCGTGACAGGACCTCATAGTGCAATACGACCGCCAGCGCCACAATGACACAGCTGCACGCCACCATGATGATGTGGAAGCGGTCGATCTCCGGCAGATAGCTCACTTACTGGGCCCAGAGAAATTCGTGTTCGCCGTCGGCATTGATCTTCAACCAGCGGTCAGCATCGGCTTCGCCGTCCGCTTCCTCCCAGCCGCCCACCGAACAGCGTACTTCGTGGCCAAGTGCGGCGTGAACCGCCCGGGCGCAGTCGCGGTCGCTTTCCCACGGGGTCACGTCGCTGTCGAACCAGATACTCGCCCATTTTCCCGCCGCCTTGCGTACCACCATCAGCGGAATGGTCTGGTCCGCGTGCAGGGCACCGTGCTGGGTGAGGCCCTTGGGTTCATCCAGGGTCAGCGGTCCCATGACCTTGTGCAGCCAGTCCAGCAGGTCAGCGACGTGATCGTCGCGCAGGTAGATTTCGATATCAGGTTGGCGCACGGCTCCTCCTTCGGGGTTCGTGGTATCAGCAACGTTCCAGCATGATCATCTGCATGGCCACTTCGAGGCCCTCAATACCTTGCTCGGCAATGGTCTGCTGGCGTTCGGGGCGGCTGCGTACGCCGTGCGGCGTCATGCCGATCAGATTACCCAGATCTTCGCTTGTCAGCTGAAGAGGATAGCGCAGGGTCTGCTCCGAGGCGATGCGCAGTCCGTCCGGCAGGGACTTGATCAGCGCCGGTGTCGGGTGGATCTGATCATACAGACGTTCGCGCAGGGCCAGCAGGTGGTCGCTGTGCGGGCCGACGATGAGGATGCGCCCGCCTGGCTTGACGGTGCGCAGGCATTCGTCTGCAGACCACGGACTGAACACGCTCAAGGCTGCATCCAGACTCTGGTCGGCAACTGGCAGGCGAGCACTGGAGGCTACCATCCAGCGGATGCTGCGGCTGCGCCGGCAGGCCTTGATGATGGCGTCCTTGCTGATGTCGAAGCCACCGATGGCGGTGTCTGGCAGGGCGCGAGCGAGGCGCTCGGTGTAGTAGCCCTCACCGCAGCCCATATCGAGCAGGGTCTGGGGGCTGAATTCGGCGAATAGCTGATTGATTGCATCGCTCACCGGTTGGTAGTGGCCGGCGTCGAGGAACGCCTGACGACAGGCCAGCATCTGCGGCGTGTCGCCGGGCTGCTTGCTGTTCTTGAATTGCACCAGCAGCAGATTCAGGTAACCCTGGCGGGCCTGATCGTAGCTATGGCCGGCCGCGCAGCGCCATTGGCGCTCAACGTTGCTCAGCGGGGCATGGCAGTGTGGGCAGATCAGTTGCAGCATCAGGTCAGCAACCGTTCCAGGGTGACCTGATAGATGTCGGTCAGCAGGTCGAGATCATCGGCCTTGATGCACTCGTTGACCTGATGAATCGTCGCGTTCACCGGGCCGAGTTCAACCACCTGGGTGCCCATGGTCGCGATAAAGCGGCCATCGGAGGTGCCGCCGGAGGTCGACGGCTGGGTCTCGCGGCCGGTGACCTGCCTGATTGCTGCCGAGACGCCGTCGAGCAGGGCACCGGGCTCGGTCAGGAACGGCAGACCGGATACGGTCCAGTGCAGCTCATATTCCAGGCCGTGGGCGTCCAGCAGGTCGCAGACGCGCTGTTGCAGGCCCTCGACGGTCGATTCGGTGGAGAAACGGAAGTTGATCAGCGCTTCCAGCTCGCCCGGCACCACGTTGGTCGCGCCGGTACCGGAGTGGATGTTGGAAATCTGGAAGCTGGTCGGCGGGAAGAACGCGTTGCCTTCGTCCCATACCTCGGCGGCCAGCGCGGCCAGTGCCGGCGCGGCCAGGTGAATCGGGTTGCGGGCCAGATGCGGATAGGCCACATGGCCTTGCTTGCCGCGAATGACCAAGCGGGCGTTGAGCGAGCCGCGGCGGCCGTTCTTGACGATATCGCCTACCAACTCAGTGCTGGAGGGCTCGCCAACGATGCACCAGTCGACCTTTTCGCCACGCTCGACCAGCGTTTCGACTACCTTCACTGTGCCGTCGGTAGCGGGGCCCTCCTCGTCACTGGTGATCAGAAAGGCGATCGAGCCCTTGTGGTCGGGATGGGCGGCGACGAAGCGTTCGACCGCCACCACCATCGCCGCCAGGCTGCCCTTCATATCGGCTGCGCCGCGGCCGTGCAGCATGCCGTCGCGAATCTGCGGGATGAAGGGGTTGGTCTGCCACTGTTCGACCGGGCCGGTTGGCACCACATCGGTGTGACCGGCAAAACACAACACCGGACCTTCGCTGCCGCGTCTTGCCCACAGGTTGTCGACCTCGCCGAAGCGCAGAGGCTCCAGCTCGAAACCGACCGCCGCCAGTCGTTCGCCCATCAGTTGCTGACAGCCAGCGTCCTCGGGGGTGGTGGAGTTGCGGGAGATGAGGTCGCAGGCCAGCTGCAGGGTAGGGGATAGCTCGGTCATGGTTCCGGTTCGTCTGGGCAGAGGAAGGGCCATCATACCAGAGTCCTGCGGCGCTCTTCCCGCCTGATCAGGGCTGCCTGTCCAAGTAAGGCCGTTCGGTTCCAGCCGGTGACCTCGCTCGGTACCGGGTTGCTCAGATTCGCGTGTTGGGCCAGCGTGCCCGTCGCCACGCCCGACGCTGCTTCTTGTCGAGGAAGGTCCAGGCCAGCAGGCGACTGCGCTTGCTGCCCTGACCCATGTCGATGATGCGTACGTCGGTGGCGCCTAGATCGCGCAGCTGCTCGGGCAGTGCTTTCAGGCTGGCTGCGCTGGCGACCAGCGTCGTGAACCAGAACACCTGCGACGCGCAGGTCCTGCTCTGCTCGGCCATTCGGTGCAGGAAGCCCGCCTCGCCGTCGCTGCAGTACAGCTCGTTGTTGCGGCCGCCGAAATTACGTCCGCCGGGTTGCTTGCCCAGGCCCTGCCACTTGCGCTCGTTGGCCTGCCGGGCCTCGGCGGCGCTGGCATAGAACGGCGGGTTGCAAAGGGTGAAGTCGAACTGCTCGTCGGCGCCGATGATGCCCGTGAAAATGCACGCGGGGTCCGCCTGCCGGCGCAGCTCGATCCGGGACTGCAGGGTCGGATTGGCCGCGAGGATCTGCTCGCCGTTGCGCAAGGCGTCGGCATCAATGTCGCTGCCGACGAATTGCCAGCCATATTCGGCGTTACCGATCAGGGGATAAATAAGGTTGGCACCGGTGCCCACATCCAGCCCGCGCAGGCTCGCGCCCTTGGGGATAACGCCATCGTGGCTGCTGGCAAGCAAATCCGCCAGGTGGTGGATAAGATCGGCGCGGCCGGGGATGGGCGGGCACAGGGCGTCGTCCGGAATCTGCCAGCCACTGATGTCGTACCAGTGCGTCAGCAGGGCACCGTTGAGGCAGCGCAGGGCGGCCGGATCAGCAAAGTCGATGGTCGTCTGCCCATCCTTGCCCTGGCGGATAAAAGCCTTTAGTGGCGGGCACTTGCGGGCCAGAAGGGGGAAGTCGTAACGGCCCTGATAACGGTTGCGTGGATGCAGTGCTGTTGGCTTGGATGAGCGGCGCGACATGTTGACTCCTGAGCTGGAGGGGGAGCTTCCCACGCCGATGTGGGGCTTGTCATCTGTTGTGCACAGAAGCTGGGGATGAGGTTGTGGATAAGTTCAGGATATCCATGCCAATGCCGTAAGGGCTGGCGCTTGCGCAGAACTGGTCGTTTTCTGCTCAGTGCGCGGAGAACCGGCGCTGGTATACTGTGTCGCCGCAGGAGGATGCCCATGATTACCGAAGACCCCCGTTTTGCCGGAATTGGCCGTTTGTATGGTACCGATGCGCTTGCGCGTCTGGCGGCCAGTCATGTGGTGGTCGTCGGGATTGGTGGGGTCGGCAGTTGGGTCGCCGAGGCGCTGGCACGTACCGGGATCGGCCGCATCAGCCTGATCGACTTGGACGAGGTCTGCGTCAGCAACGTCAACCGCCAGCTGCACGCGCTGGACGGCCAGGTGGGCAGGCCCAAGGTTGAGGTGATGGCTGAGCGTCTTCGGGCGATCAGCCCGGAGTGCGACGTGCGCCCGGTGATGGATTTTGTCACGCCCAGCAATCTGGCCGAGCTGATAACCGATGACATCGATTGCGTTGTCGACTGCATCGACAGCGTCAACGCCAAGGTGGCGCTGATTGCCTGGTGCCGCCGCCGCAAGATTCCGGTGATCACCACCGGCGGTGCGGGCGGGCAGATCGACCCGACACAGATTACCGTCGCGGACCTGTCCAAGACCGTCAACGACCCGCTGGCCGCCAAGGCCCGCTCACTGCTGCGCCGGGACCACAACTTCCCCCGTGCCGACAGCAAGCGCAGCTTCGGCGTGCCCTGCGTCTACTCGAAAGAGCAATTGCGCTACCCCAAACCCGACGGCAGCGTCTGCACCCAGAAATCCTTCGTCGGTGAGGGCGTGCGCCTGGACTGCTCCGGCGGCTTCGGCGCCGTCACCATGGTTACCGCTACCTTCGGCATGGTAGCTGCGGCGCAGGCGGTGCAGCGCTTGCTGCGCTAGCGCAGCAAGCGAGCAGCAAGCCGCAAGCCTCAAGCGGCAAGCTACAAGCAGTTCGAGTGACGGGAGTTATCAGCGCTATAACCTGCAAGCGCGGCGGGGTAAGCCTGAAACCACAAAGCGCTTTTGGCTTGTAGCTTGTCGCTTGCCGCTTGAGGCTTGTAGCTATAAAAAGGCCCGAACCGGTCACCGGCACGGGCCTCTCACCGAGCTGCTTCAAGCTTATGGCTTGCCGCTTGCAGCTCCCACAACTGATCGCCGGAGGCGATTAGTTGTGGGCATGCAGCATATCGTTCAGCTGGATCGCGCTCTTGTTGGTCTTGCACTCGATGGCGCCCGTCTGCGAGTTACGACGGAACAGCAGGTCGGACTGGTTGGCCAGGTCGCGCGCCTTGACGATTTCGACCAGATTGTCCGCGTCGTCCAGCAGTGCCACCTTGATACCGGCAGTGATGTACAGACCGGCTTCAACGGTGCAGCGGTCGCCCAGCGGGATACCGATACCGGCGTTGGCGCCGATCAGGCAGCCTTCGCCAACGGAGATGACGATGTTGCCACCACCGGACAGGGTGCCCATGGTGGAGCAGCCGCCGCCCAGATCGGAACCTTTGCCAACGAACACGCCAGCAGAAATACGGCCTTCAACCATGCTGGTGCCTGCGGTACCGGCGTTGAAGTTGATGAAGCCTTCGTGCATCACGGTGGTGCCTTCGCCAACGTAGGCGCCCAGACGTACGCGGGCGGTGTCGGCGATGCGGATGCCGGCCGGCACGACGTAGTCGGTCATGGATGGGAACTTGTCGATGCTATGCACGACCAGCGACTCACCCTTCATGCGCGCGGCCATCTGGCGCTGCGGCAGTTCGCTGATGTCGATCGCGCCCTGGGTGGTCCAGGCAACGTTCGGCAGCAGCGGGAAGATGCCGGCCAGCACCACGCCGTGCGGCTTGACCAGGCGATGCGAGAGCAGGTGCAGCTTGAGGTAGGCTTCCGGGGTCGAGCTGGGAGCCTCATCGCTGGCCAGTACGGTCGCGACCAGCGGACGGCTGCTGTCGGCCATTTGCGCGACCAGGGCGGCCTGCTCGCTGAAACCGGCCGCATTCAGTGCCTGGCTCAGTGCGCCGCATTGGCTGGCGGCGAAACCGATTGCCTGATTGCCTTCGGCATAACCAAGCTCGGCCTTGACCACGTCGACCAGGGCGTTGCCGGGGTTGAGCAGGGGCTGCGGATAGAACACCTCCAGCCACTCACCTGCGCTGTTCTGGGTGCCGATGCCAAAGGCCAGACTGAAACATTCACTCATGGGGCGGTTCCTTTGATGCTAGTGCTATGCATTGGATTCAAACGCGCTGGCGTACCACTCCGGCTTGAAGCCGACCAGGCGCTGCGAGCCGATATCCAGTACCGGTCTTTTTATCATTGAGGGGTTGGCTTGCATCAGCGCAACCGCCTTGTCTGTATCGATGTTTTCCTTGTCCGCGTCGTCAAGCTTGCGGAAGGTAGTGCCCTTGCGGTTGAGGATGATTTCCCAACCGTGTTCGGTGCACCATGCATGCAGCCGCTCGGCGTCAATGCCTTGTGTCTTGTAGTCGTGAAACTGGTAGTCGACACCGTGCTCGTCGAGCCAGGTGCGGGCCTTTTTCATGGTGTCGCAGGCCTTTATGCCGTACAGGGTAATCATGGCTTACAGGCTCCTGATGAAGTCGCGGATGCGTTCGGCAGCTTCAATACACTCGTCCAGCGGGGCGACCAGCGCCATGCGGACCCGTCCGGCGCCGGGATTATAACCATCAATTTCCCGTGACAGGTAACGTCCGGGCACCACGGCAACATTCTGCTCGGCCAGCAGTCGGGTAGTGAAGGTCTCGTCGTCGATGGGTGTCTTGGGCCACAGGTAGAAACCGGCGTCGGGGCGCTCGACCTTCATCACGTCGGCGAGAATGGCAAGAACAGCGTCGAACTTGGCCTGATACTGGGCTCGGTTGTCGGCAACGTGCGCTTCATCCTGCCACGCGGCGATGCTGGCGATCTGGCTGTGAATCGGCATCGCGCAGCCGTGGTAGGTGCGATAGGTCAGGTACGGCTTGAGCAGGCTGGCGTCGCCGGCGACGAAGCCCGAGCGCAGGCCCGGCAGGTTGGAGCGCTTGGACAGGCTGTGGAATACCACGCAGCGGGCGTAGTCGTCACGGCCCATGGCGGCGCAGGCCTGCAGCAGACCGACCGGCGCGGGGCCGTCCGGGGCGTAGATTTCGCTGTAGCACTCGTCCGAGGCGATCACGAAGTCGTACTGGTCGGCCAGCTTGATCAATTGCTGCAGGGTGTCCAGCGGAATCACCGCACCGGTCGGGTTGCCGGGTGTGCAGATAAACAGCAGCTGACAGCGCTGCCAGATGTCGGCCGGGACGGCGCCGAAATCCGGGATAAAGCCATTGCTGCCGTCGCAGGCCAGGTAGTGCGGCTCCACACCAGCCAGAAACGCCGCGCCTTCATAGATCTGATAGAAGGGGTTGGGGCTGACCACCAGCCCCTGCGGATCGCGGGCGATCAGTGCCTGGGTAAAGGAGAACAGCGCTTCACGGGTGCCGTTGACCGGGATGATGTTGCCGTTGATATCCAGGCTGCCGTGTTTCAGTGCAAAGCGTTTGGTCAGCCACTCGGAGATGCTCTGGCGCAGCTCGGGCTTACCCTGGGTCGTCGGGTAGACCGCTGCCTGGTTGAGGTTGTCGGCCAGTGCCTGCAGCACGAAGGGCGGAGACGGGTGCTTGGGCTCGCCGATTGACAGCGAGATCGGGCGCAGTGCCGGGTTCGGGGTGACGTCGGCGATCAGGGCGCGCAGCTTTTCAAAAGGGTAGGGCTGCAGGCGCTGCAGGTCGTGATTCATGCGGTGTCCTCAGGGGCCGATGGCAATGGGGCTGCTGTACTCCTGGCCGGTCGGCTGGGTACTGCTGAGTGTGTCGATAATGGTCTGCTGCAGACGTTCGCACAGTTGCGGGTCGGACAGCGCCTGGTTGTTGGCGTCGGTGATGACGAATACGTCGTCCACGCGCTCGCCCAGGGTAACGATCTTGGCGTTCTGCACGCTGATGTCGAAGTCGAGGAAGATGCGGCCCATGCGCGCTAGCAGGCCGGGCCGGTCCGGTGCGCTCAATTCCAGAATGGTATGCAGGCCGCTCGGGTCGTTGAAAATGGTGACCTCGGGTGCAAAGGCAAAGTGCTTGAGCTGACGCGGCACGCGGCGCTGAATGATGCTTGGGTAGGCATCCGGGTCGGACAGGGCGTCAACCAGCCCCTGCTTGATCTGGCGGATGCGTTCGGGGTTCTCGCCGATGGAGCCGCCGTCAGAGTCAAGCACGATGTAGGTGTCCAGGCTGAACTGGCTGGTCGAAGTGATGATGCGCGCATCCTGAATGCTCAGGTTGAGCTGATCCATCGCTGACACTGTCGCCGCAAACAGGTCGTTCTGTTCCGGGGTATAGATGAAGATCTGGGTCGCGCCCTCGAATTCGCGTTGGGCGGTTTCCTTGATCAGTACCAGTGGGCCGTGGCGGTCGTTGTGCTGGACGATCGCCTCGGTGTGCCAGGCCACATCGCTGGCGGTGTGACGCAGGAAATAGTCGTCGCCCAGCTCGGACCAGAGGTCTTCGGCATCCTCCTCCTCGATGCCGTTGCGTACCAGGATATCGAGCGCGGCCTGCTGGGTCTGGCGGATGTGCTCTTCGCGATCCGGCGGATTGTCCAAGCCGCGGCGCAGGGCGCGCTTGGTCTCGGTATACAGCTGGCGCAGCAGGGACGCGCGCCAGGAGTTCCACAGCGTCGGGTTGGTCGCGTTGATGTCGGCGATGGTCAGCACATAGAGGTAGTCGAGCCGTACCTGATTGCCGACCTTGGTAGCGAAGTCGTGGATCTCCAGTGGGTCGGAAATGTCCTTGCGCTGGGCAGTAGTGGACATCAGCAGGTGGTTCTCGACCAGCCAGCTGACCAGGTGGGTGTCCCAGGCCGGCAGGTGGTGGCGGGTGCAGAACTGCTGGGCATCGACTGCGCCGAGTTCCGAATGGTCACCGCCGCGGCCCTTGGCGATATCGTGATAAAGCCCCGCCATGTAAAGCAGATCCGGCTTGGGCAGACGGCAGAAGATACGCCAGGCCAGGGGGTACTTGTCCTGGTATTCGGGGCGGTTCAGTTTGCGCAGGTGCTTGATCAGATTCAGGGTGTGCGCATCGACCGTATATATGTGAAACAGGTCGTGCTGCATCTGGCCGACGATCTTGCCGAACTCCGGCAGGTAGCGGCCGAGGATGCCATAGCGGTTCATTCGGCGCAGGTTGCGGTGGATGCCTTCCTTGCAGCGGAACAGTTCGATAAACAGGCTGGTGTTGCGGATGTCGCTGCGGAAGTCGTCATCAATCAGGTGGCGATGGTCGCGCAGCAGGCGGATGGTGTCGGCGCGCACCCCGCGGATTTCCGGGTGCTGGGCCATCAGCAGGAAGATTTCCAGAATCGCGAACGGGGTACGCTTGAACACATTCGGGTTGGTGACCTCGATGTAATGGTTGCGTACCTGGAAGCGGCTGTTGAGTGGGCGAATGTCGGCCGCTTCGGCATCACGCAGCAAGATTTCCTCGAAGTGCTGCATCAGCAGGTCGTTCAGCTCCGACAGGGACATCACCACCCGATAGTACTTCTGCATGAAACGCTCGACCGCCAGCTTGCTGTCGGTGCCTTCGTAGCCGAGCAGCTTGGCCAGGGCGCGCTGGTGGTCGAACAGCAGGCGGTCTTCGGCGCGGCCCGACAGGGTATGCAGGGCAAAGCGCACCTTCCAGAGGAAGGCGCGCCCGGAGTCGAGGATGCGGTACTCGGGTTCGTTCAGAAAGCCTTGCTGGACCAGCTCGCTCAGGTCATTGGTGCCGAAGTGGCGCAGGGCGACCCAGGCGATGGTCTGGATGTCGCGCAGACCACCCGGCGAGCTTTTGACGTTGGGTTCGAGGTTGTACTCGGTGTCATTGAACTTGGCGTGGCGGGCGTGCTGCTCGGCGCGCTTGGCGCGGAAGAACTCGGCGTCGGTCCACATGTGGCTGGTGTCGATCGCCTGCATCATGTCCTGGCGCAGCGCCTCGTCGCCCGCCAGGGTGCGCGACTCCATCAGGTTGGTAATGACGGTGATGTCGGCGCGGGCTTCATGCTGACACTCTTCGATGCTGCGCACGCTCTGGCCCACTTCCAGACCGATATCCCAGAGCAGCATCAGGAAGGCTTCGATCGACTCGCGAAAGGGCTCTGCGTCGCCACGCAGCAGGATAAGAAGGTCGATATCCGAGTGCGGATGCAGTTCCCCGCGGCCGTAGCCGCCGACTGCCAGTAACGCGATACCGGGATCGTTGGCGCAGGGTAGTCTGGCCCACGCCTGTTGCAGGATCTGGTCGGTAAACCAGGCGCGCTCATGGATCAGCTGGTGAATGTCGCGCCCTTCCTCGAAGCGCTGGGCAATCAGCGCGTCGGCCTGGCGAATGGCCTTCTTGAAGGCCGCTATCGGGCTGCTCTTGAGGGCCAGCTCGGCCTGAAACTGGCCGGGATCGAAAAGTGCGTCATCCATCATCTCAGTTCCTCGGCAGGTCGGGTTGGCCGGACAGCGAATCAGTCGCCGGTCAGCTGAAGGTCTCTTCGCTGCGCAGGGTCAGCACCTCGTAACCATCCGCCGTTACCAGAATGGTGTGCTCCCACTGTGCCGACAGCTTGCGGTCCTTGGTGATGGCGGTCCAGTTATCGCCCAGCAGGCGGGTTTCCGGGCGGCCCTGGTTGATCATCGGCTCAATGGTAAAGGTCATCCCTTCGACCAGCTCCATGCCGGTGCCGGCGCGGCCGTAGTGCAGAATCTGCGGCTCTTCGTGGAATACCTTGCCGATACCATGGCCACAGTACTCGCGCACCACGCTGTAGCGGTTGGCATGGGCGTGTTCCTGAATCACCGCGCCGATGTCACCCAGACGGGCGCCGGGGCGCACTACCGAGATACCCTTATACATGCATTCCTGGGTAACACGGCTCAGGCGCTCGACCCACTCCGGCACTTCGCCGACCATGAACATCTTGCTGGTGTCGCCGTGGTACCCATCCTTGATGACGGTAACGTCGATATTCAGCGCATCGCCGTTCTTCAGTGGCTTGTCATTCGGAATGCCATGGCAGACGACGTGGTTGATGGAGGTGCAGATGGATTTGGGGAAGGGCATGCGGCCCGGAGCACCGCCGTAATTGAGCGGCGCTGGAATGGCCTTCTGGACGTTGACGATGTAGTCGTGGCAGATGGTGTTGAGTTCGTCGGTGGTGACGCCCGGTTTGACGTACTCGCCGATCATTTCCAGAACCTCTGCCGCGAGGCGGCCGGCAACCCGCATGCCGGCAATGTCTTCAGCGGTCTTGATGGTAACGGTCATGGCAGGACTCTCTTGATTGGGCGCCGGCTGGCGACGTTGGAAAAGCAAGGGATTCTATCAGACCTGCGCGCGCCTGTTGAGCCGGCCGTGCGTCGTCTGCATGACGGCAATGCTTTATTCAGTGTGGTCGATATGGTATAAAGCGCCCCGCTGAGAAAAGAGTCATCGAGCTCGCTCGGCATTTACCTTAAAACCGCACACGTATCGACACGGTATCCTGGGTGCCCTTCGGGGTTGGATGCTGGGATGCGTGGAGGCCCAACCCGACTTACTGGAGTTATCATGACCCAAGTCTCTATGCGCGACATGCTGAAGGCCGGTGCGCACTTCGGCCACCAGACCCGTTACTGGAACCCGAAAATGGGCAAGTACATTTTCGGCGCTCGCAACAAGATTCACATCATCAACCTGGAAAAGACCATGCCGATGTTCCATGAAGCCCTGAGCTTTGTGGAAAAGCAGGCTGCCGGCAAGAACAAGATCCTGTTCGTCGGCACCAAGCGCGCTGCCAGCAAGATCATTGCTGAAGAAGCATCACGTGCTGGTCAGCCCTATGTTGATCACCGTTGGCTCGGCGGCATGCTGACCAACTACAAGACCATCCGTCAGTCCATCAAGCGTCTGCGCGACCTGGAGACTCAGTCTCAGGACGGCACCTTCGCCAAGCTGACCAAGAAAGAAGCGCTGATGCGCTCGCGCGATCTGGAAAAACTGGATCGCAGCCTGGGTGGTATCAAGGATATGGGCGGCCTGCCCGATGCCTTGTTCGTCATCGACGTCGAGCACGAGCGCATTGCCATCACCGAAGCCAACAAGCTGGGTATTCCGGTTATCGGCATCGTTGATACCAACAGCAGCCCGGATGGCGTTGACTTCGTTATCCCGGGTAACGACGACGCAATCCGCGCCATCAAGCTGTACGCTGCTGCCATGGCTGACGCAGTGTTGCGTGGCAAGGGCAACGCCGGCGCTGCTGACGAGTTCGTCGAAGAAGCTGCTCCGGAAGCCTCTGAGGGCTGAGGTGCTTACGGCTGAATTGTTGCCGTAGCAAAAAGGGGGCGATGCCCCCTTTTTGCAATGTGTTTATCGCAAGATGATTCGTTGCTTCCTGCTGATTATCGGAAGCAGGAACTAATCCAGTTATGTGAGGAAGAATCCATGGCAGAAGTTACTGCAGCACTGGTCAAAGAACTGCGCGAGCGTACCGGTCAGGGCATGATGGAGTGCAAAAAGGCTCTGGTTGCCGCTGAAGGTGATATCGAGAAGGCGATTGACGACATGCGCGCTTCCGGCGCCATCAAGGCAGCCAAAAAAGCAGGCAATATCGCCGCTGAAGGCTCCATCGCCGTCAAGGTTGCTGCCGACAACAAGTCCGCAGTCATCATCGAAGTCAACTCCCAGACCGACTTCCTGGCTCTGCAGGATGACTTCAAGGCATTCGTTGCTGCCAGCCTGGACAAGGCGTTTGAAGCTGGTTACACCGACGCTGCTCCGCTGATCGCTGATCAGGAAGCGGCCCGCGAAGCTCTGGTTGCCAAGACCGGTGAGAACGTCAACATCCGTCGCCTGACCCGCGTTGAAGGTGATGTGGTTGGTGCTTACCTGCACGGTCACCGCATCGGTGTTGTCGTTACCCTGAATGGCGGTAACGAAGAACTGGCCCGTGATATTGCCATGCACGTTGCTGCCAGCAACCCGCAGTTCCTGGATGCCTCCCAGGTATCCGAAGAAGCGATCGCCAAAGAGAAGGAAATCTTCCTGGCTCTGAACGCTGACAAGATCGCCGGCAAGCCGGAAAACATTGTTGAGAACATGGTCAAGGGCCGTATCAACAAGTTTGTTTCCGAAGGCAGCCTGATCGAGCAGCCCTTCGTCAAGGATCCGGACGTCAAGGTCGGTGAGCTGGCCAAGAAAGCCGGTGCTGAAGTGGTTTCCTTCGTGCGTTTCGAAGTGGGTGAGGGCATCGAGCGTGCCGAGACCGATTTTGCTGCCGAAGTTGCCGCTCAGCTGGCTGCTGCCAAGCAGTAATACGCTATAGTGCACGCTGACCGGTGCACCGCCCCTGCCCATAGGTGGGGGCGACAAGGTTGATCTGAGAGGCTTCCCGCGCAGGCGTGAAGCCTCTTTTTCAAGAAATACTGAACAAGTTCGCGCCCCGATGGTCTGGGTGGAACTCGTTGAGTATTTCTCCCTTCCAGCCCAGGAGACTAAGACATGGCCCAGGTACCCAGTAGCCGCCAACCCAAATACAAGCGCATTCTTCTCAAGCTCAGCGGCGAGGCGCTGATGGGAACCGAGGATTTCGGTATTGATCCCAAGGTGCTGGACCGTATGGCGCTGGAGATCGGGCAGTTGATTGGTATTGGCGTCCAGGTCGGTCTGGTGATTGGCGGTGGCAACCTGTTCCGCGGTGCTGCGTTGAGCGCAGCCGGCATGGATCGGGTCACTGGCGACCATATGGGTATGCTGGCGACCGTCATGAATGCGCTGGCCATGCGCGACTCGCTGGAGCGGTCCAACATTCAGACTCGGGTGATGTCGGCCATTACCATGGAAGGCGTGACCGAGCATTACGACCGCCGCAAGGCAATGCGCTACCTCGCTGGTGGTGACGTGGTAATATTCTCCGCCGGCACGGGTAACCCTTTCTTCACCACCGATACGGCGGCCTGTTTGCGCGGTATCGAGGTCGACGCCGATCTGGTGCTCAAGGCAACCAAGGTGGACGGTGTCTACAACGCCGACCCGATGAAGGACCCGAACGCCGAACGCTTCGAAACACTCAGCTATGACCAGGTTCTGGATCTTAAGCTGGAAGTCATGGACCTGACGGCAATCTGCCTGATCCGTGACCACAATATGCCCCTGCGGGTGTTTAACATGAACAAACCTGGTGCGTTGCTGAATGCGGTTGTTGGCAGCGCCGAAGGAACACTGATCGAGGGTTGAGTAATGATCAACGAAATCAAGCAAGACGCGCAGGAGCGCATGAAGAAATCCGTTGAGGCGCTGGAACACGCGTTCGCCAAGATTCGTACCGGTCGCGCTCACCCGGCTCTGCTGGATAGCATCATGGTCTCCTATTACGGCTCCGATACGCCGCTGCGTCAGGTTGCCAACGTCATCGTTGAGGATTCGCGGACCCTGGCTCTGAGCGTGTTCGACAAGGGCATGATTCAGGCGGTCGAAAAGGCGATCATGACCTCTGATCTGGGCCTCAACCCGGCCACCTCCGGCACGACCATTCGTGTACCCATGCCGGCGCTGACCGAGGAGACCCGCAAGGGCTACACCAAACAGGCCCGTGCAGAGGCTGAAGGCGGTCGCGTTGCCGTGCGCAACATTCGCCGCGATGCGCTGAGTCAGCTCAAGGATCTGCAGAAAGAGAAGGCAATCAGCGAAGACGAGGAGCGTCGCGCCGCTGATGAGGTGCAGAAGCTGACCGACAAGTTCATCGCCGAAATCGACAAGGCGCTGGAAGTGAAAGAAAAGGATCTGATGGCCATCTGAGGCTGTCAGTGACCGGCTTTCAAATGAACAACAAAAAGCAGGCTGGTAGCCTGGCCGTCGTGCCTCGCCACATTGCCATCATCATGGATGGCAACAACCGTTGGGCGCGCAAGCGCCTGATGCCCGGCGTTGCCGGGCACAAGGCAGGTGTTGATGCGGTAAAGGCAATGATTGAGGTCTGCGTCGAGGAAGGGGTCGAGGTGCTGACCCTGTTTGCCTTCTCCAGCGAAAACTGGCAGCGCCCGGCCGACGAGGTCGGTGCGCTCATGGAGCTGTTCCTCAGTGCCCTGCGCCGCGAGGTTCGCAAGCTGGGCGAGAATGGTGTGCGCCTGCGCATCATCGGTGATCGCAGCCGGTTTTCCCGCGAGCTTCAGCAGGCAATGCTGGAGGCCGAGCAGCAGACTGCCCATTGCAGTCGCCTGACGCTGGTCATTGCCGCCAATTACGGTGGCCAGTGGGACATGGCCCAGGCTGCACGAAGTCTGGCGGAAGAAGCAGTGCGCGGTGAGCGCACGCCGGCATCGATTGACGAGCAGGCGATTGAGGCGCGTCTCAGTACTGCGGGCCTGCCGTTGCCGGACCTGTGCATTCGCACTGGCGGTGAAAAGCGCATCAGCAACTTCCTGCTATGGCAGCTGGCCTACGCCGAGCTGTACTTTTCCGATCTTTACTGGCCCGATTTCAAGCATGCCGCCCTGCGCGAGGCGATGTGCGATTTTGCGGGTCGTCAACGCCGATTTGGCAAAACCAGCGATCAGATCGCAGCGGAGTCCTGATGCTCAAGCAACGGGTAATAACGGGCGTCATTCTGGCGCTGATTGCAGTGTCCGGGTTTGTCGGCCTGCAGGGCGCATGGTTTGCGGCGTTTATTGGTGCGGTGGTCATGCTGGCTGCATGGGAGTGGATGCGACTGTGCGGTGAAAGCCGTCAGAGCGGTCGCATTGTTTATGCGGCTACCCTCGGCCTGTTCATGGTCGGTCTGTATCGCGACGCTCCGGCCATCATCTACTTCGTCGCGCCAGCGCTGGTTTGGTGGGGCATGGCGACGCTGATGATCCTGCGCTATCCCAACGGCGCCGGTCTGTGGCGCGGCAGTTTTCTGCGCCAACTGTTCGGGTTGCTGATCCTGTTGCCGGCCTGGGCGGGAGTGGTCTGGCTGCGGGCCCAGGAGCACGGGCTGTGGATGCTTCTGGGGCTTGCGGTACTGGTGTTTGGTGCTGATATCGGCGCCTACTTTTCCGGCAAGGCCTTTGGCCGCACCAAGTTGCTGCCCAATGTCAGTCCCGGCAAGACTCGTGAAGGCCTGCTCGGCGGCCTGCTGCTGAGTCTGTCGCTGGCACTGGCAGCCATGCTCTATCTGGGGTGGGGGCTGCAGGCGATTGTGCTGGGCCTTGTCGGTTCGGCGCTGGTGGTGCTGATATCGGTAGTCGGCGACCTGACTGAAAGCCTGTTCAAGCGCGAGGCCGGCCTCAAGGACAGCAGTAATCTGTTGCCGGGGCATGGTGGCGTGCTGGATCGCATCGATAGTCTGACTGCGGCGATTCCGCTGTACGTTGGGGTCTGGCTGCTGCTCGGGAGCCGTTTGGCGTGAGCCGGCAGCAGGTTACCGTTCTGGGTGCTACCGGGTCGATTGGTGTCAGCACGCTGGACGTGATTGCCCGTCACCCGTCGCGCTATCAGGTGTTTGCGCTGACCGGTTATAGCCGCATGAGTGTGCTGGCGGCGCAGTGTCGTGCTCATCGCCCGCAGTATGCGGTCGTCGCTGACGAGGTTCAGGCCGATGTCCTGCAGGCTGAGCTGATGGCAGAAGGGCTGCAGACCGAAGTGCTCCATGGTGCCGACGCGTTGGCGCGGGTTGCTGCCGATGATGCAGTGGATGTGGTGATGGCGGCCATTGTTGGCGCGGCCGGCCTTCGACCAACCCTGGCCGCAGTCCAGGCGGGCAAGCGGGTGTTGCTGGCGAACAAGGAAGCGCTGGTCATGTCCGGCGCATTGTTCATGGAGGCTGTGAAGGCCTCCGGCGCGCGCTTGCTGCCGATCGACAGTGAGCACAATGCGATTTTTCAGTGCATGCCCGAGCATTATTCGGCGGGGCTCGGCAGGGCAGGGGTGCGTCGTATTCTGTTGACGGCTTCGGGTGGGCCGTTTCGTAGCTTTACCTACGAACAGTTGCTTCAGGTAACGCCGGCGCAGGCCTGTGCTCATCCGAACTGGTCGATGGGGCAGAAAATATCGGTGGACTCGGCCAGCATGATGAACAAGGGGCTCGAGTTGATTGAGGCCTGCTGGCTGTTTGCGGCCCATCCGGATCAGGTTGAGGTGGTTGTGCACCCTCAGAGCGTAGTGCATTCGCTGGTCGATTATGTCGACGGGTCCGTGCTTGCTCAGCTGGGAAACCCGGATATGCGAACGCCCATTGCTCATGCCCTGGCGTGGCCGGAGCGCATTGATTCCGGTGTCAGTGCGCTGGATCTGCTGACAACCGCACGACTTGATTTTGAAGCCCCGGACCCGGTGCGATTTCCCTGTCTGCGTCTTGCCCGGGAAGCTGGTCTCGCCGGCGGCACCAGTTGCGCCCTGCTGAATGCGGCCAACGAGGTGGCGGTCGAAGCCTTTCTGGCAGGGCGCGTTCGCTTTGTGGACATCCCTGTTATCATCGAGGACACATTGAACCGTTTGCCCAGTGAGGCGGTGCGCGATCTGGAGCATATTCTGCAGGCAGATCGCAGCGCGCGTGAGCACGCCTCGAGCTGGGTAGAGGCAAACGGAAGCTAAGTTATCGGGTGGCTTGTCCGCCCTGTGAGGTACTGAATGGAGCTGCTGTCTACGTTGTTGGCTACGGTGGTCGCTCTCGGGCTGCTGGTCACCATTCACGAGTACGGTCATTTCTGGGTAGCCCGGCGCTGCGGCATCAAGGTGTTGCGCTTTTCGATCGGTTTCGGCCCTGCGCTGCTGCGCTGGCACGATCGGCGCGGAACCGAATATGCCATCGCCGCCATTCCGCTGGGCGGCTACGTCAAGATGCTCGACGAGCGCGAGGCGCCGGTTGCCGAACACGAGCTGGATCAGGCCTTCAATCGCAAAACGGTAAAGCAGCGCATTGCGGTTGTGGCTGCAGGTCCGCTGGCGAATTTCCTGCTCGCGATCCTCGCCTTCTGGATTGTCGCGGTGATCGGTTTCAGCACGGTGGCGCCAGTGCTTGGCCCCGTCCCTGCCGGTTCCCCTGCGGCATTGGCCGGTATGCACGAAGGGCTGGAAATTACCGCCGTTGATGGCACCTCGACACGAAGCTGGCACGAAATCAATCTGCAACTGATCCGGCGTCTTGGTGAGAGTGGCAGCATTGATGTGACTGCCAAACCCTTTTCCGGTGGCAGTGAACAGCGCTACCAGCTACCCCTCGATAACTGGCTCAGGGGAGAAGAGGCGCCCGATCCAATGGTGGCGCTCGGGTTGACCGGATGGCAGCCTCAAATTCCCCCGCGTATCGGCCAGATTGCGCCTGACGGTGCCGCGGCCGAGGCCGGTTTGCAGCCTGGCGATCTGATTCTTTCTATTGACGGTCAGCCGGTATCCGACTGGCTGACCGACGTGGTGCCGACCATTCAGGCCAATGCGCAGCAGGTCCTGCAATTACAGGTCGAGCGCAACGGCAGCCTGGTTGATATCGCGCTGACGCCGCGTCCCAAGGCAAGTGACGATGTGGTTGTCGGATACGTTGGTGTAGGCGTCGAGCCGATCGACATGCCGGCTCACATGCAGCGCCAGATAAGTTACAACCCTCTGGTCGCTGTGCCGGTCGCGATGCAGAAAACCTGGGAAATGACAGCGCTGACGCTGGACTCACTGTGGAAGATGCTGACAGGGCTGGTCTCGGCAAAAAACTTGAGTGGTCCGATTACGATTGCTAAAGTGGCGGGCGCCTCTGCCAAGTCAGGGCTGGAAAGTTTTCTCAGTTTTATTGCGTACTTGAGTATCAGTCTGGGGGTTTTGAACCTTCTCCCGATACCGGTTCTGGATGGTGGTCACCTGGTGTATTACGTGGCCGAGTGGGTCAGGGGTAAGCCTCTCTCCGAGCGAATTCAGACATGGGGACTGCAGATCGGCTTGAGCCTGATCGTCGGAGTCATGCTGTTTGCCATTTATAACGATATTAGCCGCCTGGGCGGCTGACCAAGTGCACTGCCTGAACACGACCTGCCATTGATGGCAGATAAGAATTCAATCAGCTGGATCAAAACGGATTTCATGAAACGTTACCTATTGCCTGCGCTTTTTTCGATGCTATTGGCGCCGGGGGCTCACGCCGCTGCCTTCCAGATCTCCGATATCCGCGTCAATGGTTTGCAGCGGGTTTCCGCCGGCAGCGTATTCAGCGCCTTGCCGCTGAACATTGGTGACGAAGTCGATGATCCGGAACTGGTCGAAGCTACGCGCTCCCTGTTCCGTACCGGCTTCTTTCAGGATATTCAGCTGGGTCGCGAAGGCGACGTGCTGGTGATCAACCTGGTCGAGCGTCCCTCCATTTCTTCTATCGAGCTGGAAGGCAACAAGGCGATCAAGAGCGAGGACCTGCTCAAGGGCCTGAGCGCCGCCGGCCTGGCTGAAGGCGAGATTTTCCAGCGCGCAACCCTGGAAGGGGTGCGCAACGAGCTGCTTCGTCAGTACGTATCCCAGGGTCGCTACTCTGCCGATATCGAGGCGCAGGTCATTCCCGAACCGCGTAACCGGGTTGCCTTGAAGATTGTCATCGACGAGGGGTCGGTTGCGGCGATTTCGCACATCAACGTTGTCGGCAACACCGTCTTCGAGACCGAAGATCTCGTTGATCTGTTCGAGCTGAAGACGTCGGGCTGGTTCTCGTTCCTGAGCAGTGACGACAAGTATTCCCGCGAGAAGCTGTCGGGTGATCTGGAACGGCTGCGCTCCTATTATCTGGACCGTGGCTACATCAACATGAACGTGGCTTCGACCCAGGTATCCATCACCCCGGACAAGAAACACGTCTATATCACCGTCAACATTACCGAGGGCGAGCGCTACAGCATCAGCGATGTGCGTCTGTCCGGTGATCTGGTCGTAGGTGAGGACGAGATCAAGCGTCTGATGCTGATTGAACCGGGTCAGATTTTCTCCCGCCAGGTGATGACGTCTACCTCCGACCTGATCAGTCGTCGACTGGGTAATGAGGGTTACACCTTCGCCAGCGTCAACGGTATTCCCGAGATCAACGAAGAAGACAAGACGGTTGCCGTGACCTTCTATGTCGACCCGGGCAAGCGTGCCTACGTCAATCGCATCAACTTCCGTGGCAATACCAAGACCGAAGATCAGGTGCTGCGTCGCGAAATGCGGCAAATGGAGGGTGGCTGGGCGTCAACCTATCTGATTGATCAGTCCAAGACCCGCCTTGAGCGCCTGGGTTTCTTCAAGGAAGTGAATGTCGAGACGGTTCCGGTACCCGGCACCGACGATCTGATTGACGTCAATTACAGCGTCGAAGAGCAGCCGTCCGGCTCGGTAACCGCCAGCCTCGGTTTTTCCCAGAGCTCCGGTATCATCCTCGGTGGCTCGATCAGCCAGAACAACTTCTTCGGTACCGGTAACCGGGTAAGTGTCGGGGCAAACCGCTCCGATTATCAGACCTCGTTGTCCTTCGGCTTTCTGGATCCGTACTTCACCGTTGACGGCATGAGCCTGGGCTACAACGCATTCTACCGGACTACCGACTACGATGAGCTGGACGTCGATGTCACCAGCTACGCCGTCGACTCCTTCGGTGGCGGCTTCAACTTCGGTTATCCGGTCAGTGACACCTCGCGCATCTCCTTCGGGATGAGTGCCCAGCAGGACACCATCAAGAGCGGTATCTATACCGTGCAGGAGATTCTGAATTTCCTGGATACCGAAGGGGACAGCTTTACCAACCTGTTCTTCGACGCCTCCTGGTCGCAGAGCACGCTCAATCGCGGCGTATTCCCGGATCGTGGCCACTCGCAGAGCCTGAGCTGGCATGTGACCGTGCCGGGCAGTGATCTGCAGTTCTACACCATGGATTATCGCGGTCAGCGCTTCTTCCCGATGACCGAAGACCTGACCCTGCGTCTGCACACCGATCTGGGCTTTGGTCGCGGCTTTGGCGGTACCGACCGCATGCCGTTCTACGAGCATTACTACGCCGGCGGTATCGGCTCTGTGCGCGGCTTCGAGGGCAGCACCCTGGGTCCGAAGAGTACCCCGAATGTCAACGACCCTGATCAGGACTCGCTGCCCTTTGGCGGTAACATCAAGATCACCGGCGGTGCGGAAGTTATCTTCCCGGCCCCCTTCGTCAAAGACCAGCGTTCGTTGCGCACGGCCCTGTTTTTCGACGTAGGTAACATATACGATACCCAATGCACGCAGACCAAGACGGTTGAGGGCGACAAGAATCCCGGTTGTGGCGATGTTGACCTCGGTGAGCTGCGTTACAGTGTCGGTGTCGGCCTGTCCTGGCTGACCGCACTGGGCCCCTTGGGCTTCAGTCTGGCCATGCCGCTGAATGCTGATTCGGCCGACGACGCCCAGGTGTTCCAGTTCACTCTCGGCCAGACGTTCTGACGTCAGACCAATAACAACGTGGTATCGAAATCAGGAGTTTTAGAGTGGGTAAGTTTACGCGTGTAGCGGTGATGTCCCTGCTGGCTCTGGCCAGTTTCCAGGCCTCTGCCGAGATGAAGATTGCCGTGCTGGATTATCAGATGGCGCTGCTGGAGTCGGATGCAGCGAAGAAATACTCGGTTGACGCCGAAAAGCAGTTCGGTGCGCAGCTGCAACGCGTAAAGAATCTGGAAGCTGAAGCCAAGCGTTTGCAGGAGCGCCTGCAGCGTGATGGCGGTCAGATGGAGCAGTCCGAGCTCGAAAAGCTGGAGCTTGAACTGCGTCAGAAGGTACGTGAGTTCCAGCTGCAGTCGCGTGAGCTGAATGAGGCCAAGGCCCAGTCCGATCGTCAGATGCTGGAAACCCTGCGTCCGCGCCTGGATGCTGCCGTTGAAGGCGTACTGTCCGCAGGTGGTTACGACCTGGTACTCGATCGCGGTGGCGTGATCGAAGTGAAGCCGCAGTTCGATATCACCCGTCAGGTGATTGAGCGCCTGAATAGCACCCGCTGATGTCCGAAATCCTGTCCTTGTCCCTTGCGCGCCTGGCTGAAGAGCTCGGCGCGCAGCTTATTGGGGACCCGCAAACGGAAATCCTCGGCCTGGCGACCCTGCAGGATGCCGGCCCCGGCCAACTCGCTTTTCTGGCCAACGCCCAGTATCGCAAGTACCTGGCTGACACCCGTGCCAGTGCGGTCCTGCTGACCGAGCGCGATGCCGAGGGGTTTGCCGGCAATGCGCTGGTGGTGGCCGACCCTTATCTGACCTACGCTCGCCTGTCTCACCGCTTTGACCGCAAGCCCATAGCAGCTGCCGGTATTCACCCGACTGCGGTGGTGGCAGCTAACGCGCAGGTTGATCCCAGTGCCAGCATTGGCGCCGGTGTGGTTGTCGAGGCCGACGCCGTTATCGGTGCCGGCGTTACCCTGAGTCCGCAGTGCTATGTCGGTGCGCGTTCGACTATCGGTGCGGGTGGCTGGCTTGCTCCCCGGGTGACCCTTTACCACGACGTTCATATTGGCGAGCGAGTGGTGATTCAGTCGGGTGCGGTAATCGGCTCCGAGGGGTTTGGCTTTGCCAATCAGGCTGGCCACTGGCAGAAAATTGCCCAGATTGGCGGAGTGCGTGTTGGTGATGATGTCGAAATCGGCGCCAATACCACCATCGACCGCGGCGCCTTGGCCGATACCCTGATCGGCAACGGGGTCAAGCTCGATAATCAGATTCAGATCGCACATAACGTGCAGGTCGGTGATCACACGGCAATGGCGGCCTGCGTCGGTATCTCCGGCAGCACCAGAATCGGTCGCCACTGCATGATTGCTGGCGGTGTCGGCATGGTCGGGCATATCGAGGTCTGCGACAATGTGTTCGTCAGCGGCATGACCATGGTCACCCGCTCCATCACCGAGCCGGGTGCCTATTCCTCAGGTACGGCGATGCAGCCGGCTGGCGAATGGAAGAAGAGCGCTGCGCGTATCCGTCAGCTTGATGGTATGGCCAAGCGACTCCAGCAGCTCGAGAAACAGCTTGAGCAGGTGACTCGGCAGTCCCCCGACTCATCAAACGCCTGAGTGGCGCCCCGTTCGGGGCGCTTTTATCCTTTTCAGCAAGGCCAGCGATACATGGATATCAACGAAATCAAAGAATACCTGCCCCACCGTTACCCCTTCCTGCTGGTGGATCGGGTTCAGGAGCTGGATCTTGAGAACAAGCGCATTCGTGCTTACAAGAACGTCTCGGTCAATGAGCCGTTCTTCAATGGTCATTTTCCCCAGCACCCGATTATGCCCGGTGTGCTGATCATCGAGGCCATGGCTCAGGCCGCCGGCCTGCTCGGCTTCAAGATGATGGGCGTAAAACCGGCGGATGGCACTCTGTATTATTTTGTCGGCTCCGACAAGCTGCGCTTCCGCCAGCCGGTTGTGCCGGGCGATCAGCTTCAGCTGGAAGCCAGCTATCTGAGTGACAAGCGTGGTATCTGGAAGTTTGCCTGCCGTGCTACCGTTGACGGCAAGGAAGCCTGTTCAGCTGAAATCATTTGTGCGGAACGCAAGATATGAGTCGTATTCACCCTCTGGCGATTGTTGATCCGGCCGCACGGCTGGCTGATGACGTCGAGGTAGGTCCCTGGAGTTATATCGGTGCCGACGTCGAGATTGGCGCCGGCACGCAGGTAGCCTCCCATGTTGTTATCAAGGGGCCGACGACCATCGGGCGCGGGAACCGGATATTCCAGTTCGCGTCGGTGGGCGAGGAGTGTCAGGACAAGAAGTACAAGGGTGAGCCTACCCGGCTGGTGATTGGTGACAACAACATCATCCGCGAAGGCTGTACCCTGCATCGCGGAACCGTGCAGGACCAGGGCATCACCCGTATTGGCAGCAACAATTTGCTGATGGCGTATGTCCATGTCGCCCACGACTGCGTGGTTGGTGACAACATCATCATGGCCAACAATGCGACCATCGCCGGTCATGTACATGTGGGCGATGGTGCGATTCTGGGTGGCTACACCACAGTCCACCAGTTCTGCCACATCGGCTCCTTTGCCATGAGCGCCGCCAATACTGCGGTGTTCAAGGATATTCCGGCGTTTGTCATGGTCGGTGGTAACCCGGCCAGTGCCCATGGCATGAACTTCGAGGGCATGCGTCGTCGCGGCTATTCCGCCGAGCTGATCAGTGCGCTGCGCCGTGCCTACAAGGTCGTCTACCGTCAGGGTCTGACCACCAGCGAGGCGATGGCGCAACTGGCGGAGGCTGCCGAGCAGTTCCCGGAAGTTGCCCTGTACTGTGCCTCCATCAACGAGTCGACCCGCGGCATTACCCGCTGACATGGCAGGTATCGCCCCGTTGCGTTCGAACAAGCCCCTGTGTATTGCCCTGGTTGCCGGTGAGGCGTCCGGCGATACCCTGGGGGCAGGGCTGATCGCGGCGCTCAAGCAACGTTTCCCCAATGCACGTTTTATTGGTATCGGAGGGCCTCGCATGCTCGCCGAGGGCATGCAGACCCGGGTGCCGATGGAGCGTCTGTCGGTAATGGGGCTGGTCGAGGTGCTCGGGCGTCTGCGCGAGCTGCTCAGAATCCGTCGCGAGCTGGTCGATTACCTCAAGCAGGAGCGGCCGGACGTATTCATTGGTATTGATGCGCCGGACTTCACCCTTGGGGTTGAACAGCGTCTGCGTGACGCGGGCATTCCCACGGTGCACTACGTCAGCCCGTCGGTCTGGGCGTGGCGCGAGAAGCGGGTTCTGGGTATCGCTCAGTCGACCGATCTGATGCTGACCCTGTTTCCCTTTGAGGAAGACGTCTACCGCCGGCACGGTGTGGCGGTGCGCTGCGTCGGCCACACCCTGGCCGACCGTGTCCCGCTGGAGCCGGATCGTGCCGCCGCGCGGCAGTCGCTGGGTCTGGCGGAAGCGGGACGTGTTGTCGCTCTGCTGCCGGGTAGCCGCAACGGTGAGCTGCGCAAGCTGGGGCGCCTGTTCCTGGATACTGCCGCCTGGTGCCTTGAGCGTCAGCCGGATCTGCAGTTCATCATGCCCTGCGCAGGTCCTGAACGCCGTCAGCAGATGGATGCCATTCTCGCCGAGAGCGGACTTGAGTTGCCGCTGACCCTGTTCGACGGCCAGGCTCATGAGGTATTGGCTGCCTGTGATGCGGTATTGATCGCCTCGGGTACCGCCACGCTCGAAGCCATGCTGTTCAAGCGCCCGATGGTGGTGGCCTATCGTATGGCGGGGCTGACCTTCCGTATCCTCAAGCGGCTGGTCAAGGTGGGGCATGTGTCGCTGCCGAATTTGCTGGCCGGGCGCGAAGTGGCCCCCGAGTTCCTGCAGGATGCGGCGACGCCCGAGGGAATGGGCGAGGCGCTGCTGGCCCGCCTGCTGCCGACCGCAGAGCGAGCCGAAACAGAACAGACCTTTATGCAGCTGCATCAGATGCTGCGTCGTGATGCCGATCAGTGCGCGGCGGACGCGGTTGCCGACCTGATGGCCGAGCGCGGACACCTGTGAGTCAGCTCAGCATGGACTGGTCATTGCCGGCGGGCGAGGAGCTGATCGCCGGGGTTGATGAGGTAGGGCGCGGTCCGCTCTGTGGTGCGGTGGTTACCGCGGCCGTTATCCTGGATCCGGCCCGTCCGATCGAAGGGCTGAATGATTCCAAGAAATTGACCGAGGCGCGGCGAGAGGCACTCTTTCCGCTGATTCAGGAGCGCGCGCTCGCCTGGTGCATTGCCCGGGCCGAGGTGGAAGAAATCGATCGGCTGAATATTCTGCACGCTACCATGCTGGCGATGCAGCGCGCGGTAGCGGGGTTGCAGGTTCGCCCCGATCTGGTGCTGGTGGACGGCAATCGCTGTCCGGCGTTGCCGATGCGCAGCGAGCCGGTGATCAAGGGCGATAGCCGGGTGCCGGCAATTGCGGCAGCATCGATTCTGGCCAAGGTCGCACGTGATCGCGAAATGCTGGAGTTGGACAGGCAATATCCCGGGTATGGCATAGCCGGTCACAAAGGCTATCCAACGCCTGTGCACCTCGCCGCACTGCGTGAGCTGGGTGCGACACCCATTCATCGTCGTTCCTTTGCGCCGGTGCGCAAGGCGCTGGAACGGTAACCGGCTGCAGCGGTCACATCGTTCTGTATGCTGCGACTGGCCGCAGCAGTTCCCCGTCGCTACAATTCTCTGCCTGACGCTTCGCCATCTGAAACAGGATTTCCATGTCATTTTCCTTTGTTCACCTGCGTGTCCACAGTGAGTACTCCCTGGTCGACGGACTGGTCAAGGTCAAACCCCTGATCAAGGCTGTTACCGAGGCGGGCATGCCGGCGGTGGCGATTACCGACCAGAGCAACATGTGCAGCCTGGTCAAGTTCTACAAGGCGGCGATGGGCGGTGGCATCAAGCCGATTTCCGGCGTTGATCTGTGGCTGACCGATGCCGAAGACGACAGCGTGCTGACCCGCATCAGTCTGCTGGCGATGAACCCCAAGGGCTACCGCAATCTCACCGAGCTGGTCTCGCGTGGCTATACCGAGGGTCAGCGCAACGGCGTTGTTACGGTGCGTCGGGAGTGGATTGCCGAGGCCAGCGAGGGCGTGATCGCCCTGTCGGCAGCCAAGGAGGGGGAGATTGGTATCGCGCTGCTGTCTTCGAGCCCCGAACGGGCGGATGAGCTGCTGGCCTATTGGATGGGTGTCTTCCCTGATCGCTTTTATCTCGAACTGCAGCGCACCAGTCGCGTCAATGATGAGGAACACGTGCATGCCGCCGTCGCGCTGGCGGCGCGCAGCGGCTGTCCGGTGGTCGCGACCAACGATGTACGCTTTCTCAAGCGCGGTGACTTCGAGGCCCATGAGACCCGTGTCTGCATTGGTGAGGGCAGGGCGCTGGACGATCCGCGCCGGGTGCGTCAGTACAGCGAGGAGCAGTACCTGAAAACCTCGGAGGAAATGGCCGAGCTGTTTGCCGATATCCCCGAGGCGCTGGAAAACAGTGTCGAAATTGCCAAGCGCTGCAATATCGATGTCCAGCTGGGTACCTACTTTCTGCCGGAGTTTCCCATTCCGGATGGTCTTACCATCGAGGAGTACTTCAAGAAGGTCTCCTTCGAGGGCCTGGAAGAGCGTCTGAAGGTGATTCTGCCGCCTGATACGCCGGACTACGAGGCCAAGCGCCAGGTCTATATCGACCGTCTCAACTTCGAACTCGACATCATCAATCAGATGGGCTTTCCCGGCTACTTCCTGATCGTGATGGACTTTATCAAGTGGGCCAAGGGCAACGGCGTGCCGGTAGGCCCGGGCCGGGGCTCGGGGGCGGGGTCGCTTGTCGCCTATTCGCTGCTGATTACCGACCTTGATCCGCTGGCCTACGATCTGCTGTTTGAGCGCTTCCTCAACCCGGAGCGTATTTCCATGCCCGACTTCGACGTCGACTTCTGCATGGAAGGCCGCGATCGGGTCATCGACTATGTAGCCGACGCCTACGGCCGAAACGCGGTCTCGCAGATCATCACCTTCGGTACCATGGCGGCCAAGGCGGTAGTGCGCGACGTGGCGCGGGTGCAGGGCAAGTCTTACGGCCTGGCCGACAAGCTGTCGAAGATGATTCCCTTCGAGGTCGGCATGACGCTGACCAAGGCCTATGAGCAGGAAGAGATGCTGCGCGATTTCCTCGCCAACGATGAGGAAGCCCAGGAAATCTGGGACATGGCGCTCAAGCTGGAGGGTATTACCCGTAACGTCGGAAAACACGCGGGGGGCGTGGTAATCGCGCCGACCAAGCTGACCGATTTTGCGCCACTGTATTGCGATGAATCCGGTGGCGGTCTGGTTACCCAGTTCGACAAGGACGACGTGGAAGCCGCCGGTCTGGTGAAGTTCGACTTCCTCGGTCTGCGGACCCTGACCATCATCAAGTGGGCGATGGAAACCATCCACCGCCAGCAGCGTGCGCAGGGCGCCAGTGACGAGGAACTGGTCAATATCGACCTGATTCCGCTGGATGATGCACCGACCTACAGCATGCTGCAAAAAGCGGAAACCACCGCCGTTTTCCAGCTTGAATCGCGCGGCATGAAGGAGCTGATCAAAAAGCTCAAGCCCGACTGCCTGGAAGACATGATCGCACTGGTGGCCCTGTTCCGTCCGGGCCCGTTGCAGTCAGGCATGGTGGACGACTTCATCAACCGCAAGCACGGACGGGAAGAGATTTCCTACCCGCACCCCAACTATCAGTACGCCGGTCTTGAGCCGGTACTAAAGCCTACCTACGGCATCATCCTGTATCAGGAACAGGTCATGCAGATCGCCCAGGTGATGGCCGGCTACACCCTGGGTGGCGCGGACATGCTGCGCCGGGCGATGGGTAAGAAAAAGCCCGAAGAGATGGCCAAGCAGCGTGGTGGCTTTATCGAAGGCTGCGCCAATAACGGCATTGACGCGGACCTGGCCGGTAACATTTTTGACCTGGTAGAAAAGTTCGCCGGTTACGGCTTCAACAAGTCGCATTCGGCCGCCTATGGTCTGGTGTCCTATCAGACCGCCTGGCTGAAGGCCCATTACCCGGCCCCCTTCATGGCAGCGGTCCTTTCGGCGGATATGCACAACACCGACAAGGTGGTGACGCTGATCGAGGAATGCCGCAGCATGCGCCTGCGGATCAAGGCGCCGGATGTCAACGTCTCGGAATTCAAGTTCACCGTCGATGACGCCGGTGATGTGGTTTACGGCCTCGGCGCGATCAAGGGCGTGGGTGAAGGCCCGGTCGAAACCATCGTTGAGACCCGCAAGGCCGGCGGCCCGTTTAACGACTTGTTCGACTTCTGCGCCCGGGTGGACCTCAAGCGTATCAACAAGCGGGTGATGGAAGCGCTGATTCGCAGCGGTGCGCTGGATCGCCTCGGGCCGTTCTTCGCCGAGGAAGTTCAGGCCTATCAGAAGCAGATCGACCGTAACCGCGCAGCATTGATGAGCGCGATGGAAGAGGCGATTGCCTCGGCCGAACAGACCGCGCGCAGCGCCGATAGCGGCCACGACGACCTGTTTGGTGATCTGCTGGGGCCATCTACCGAACGCGACGTGTACGAGCCCTACCGCAAGGTGCGCGAGTGGACCTTCAAGGAACGCCTGCGTGGCGAGAAGGAAACCCTGGGTCTGTATCTGACGGGTCACCCGATCGACGAGTACGAACGTGAGATTCGCCGTTTTGCCCGTCAGCGCATTCTGGATCTGAAGCCTTCGCGCGAGAGCCAGACCATCGCTGGGCTGGTATTCGACATGCGGGTGATGAAGAACAAGCGCGGCGACAAGGTAGGCTTTGTCACCCTCGATGACCGATCGGCGCGGATCGAGGTGTCACTGTTCTCCGAGGCCTACAATGCGGCGCAGGCTTTGCTGCAGAAGGACGCCATGCTGGTGGTCGAAGGGGAGGTTGCGGTCGATGACTTCTCCGGCGGCATGCGGGTGCGTGCCAAGCGCGTGATGAGTCTGGAGGAGGCGCGTACCGGGCTGCTCGACAGTGTACGGGTGAACCTCGATGGCGCCCGTCACGACGCCGCCGCGCTGAGCCGAATGGCAGGGCTGCTGCAGCAGTATCGCGGCGGCTGCCCGGTTACGGTCGAGTACCAGCGGGCCGATGCGGCAGCGCTGCTGCGCCTGGGTGACGAGTGGCGTGTGGAGCCGGCAGACGATCTGCTGCAAAGCCTGCGTGACCAGTTGGGCAAAGACAGCGTCTCTCTGCACTATAGATAGCGCAAAGCCGGATGCTCGACGGGCGCCCGGCAATCCCGTAAGGTTATTTGCGAAACTTTTGGATGCCCGGATCGGGCGCAAGCGGATGATGGATGCCTATGAGCAACAGCCAGAAATACTTGGAGTTTGAACAGCCAATTGCGGACCTGCAGGCCAAGATCGAAGAGCTGCGTCTGGTCGGCAGTGACAACGCGCTGAACATCACCGAAGAAATCACTCGGCTGCAGGAGAAGAGCAAGTCCCTGACCGAGAGCATTTTCGGCAACCTGAGCAGCTGGCAGGTTGCCCAGATGTCGCGCCACCCGCAGCGGCCCTATACGCTGGATTATATCCGTCACATTTTTACCGACTTTGAAGAGCTGCACGGCGATCGCCATTTTGCCGATGATGCCGCCATCGTCGGCGGCATTGCGCGCCTGGACGGCCGGCCGGTGATGGTCATCGGTCACCAGAAAGGCCGTGACGTAAAGGAAAAGGTGCGCCGCAACTTCGGCATGCCCAAGCCGGAAGGCTACCGCAAGGCCTGCCGCCTGATGGAAATGGCCGAGCGCTTCAAGATGCCGATCCTGACCTTTATCGACACCCCCGGCGCGTATCCGGGCATCGATGCCGAAGAGCGCGGCCAGAGTGAGGCCATTGCCTGGAACCTGCAGGTCATGTCGCGTCTGAAAACGCCGATTATCGCCACTGTTATTGGTGAAGGAGGCTCCGGCGGTGCGCTGGCCATTGGTGTCTGCGATCATCTGATGATGCTGCAGTACTCGACCTATTCGGTGATCTCGCCCGAGGGCTGTGCTTCCATTCTCTGGAAAAGCGCCGAAAAGGCGGCTGATGCAGCGGCGGCCATGGGTATTACCGCCGAGCGTCTGAAAGAGCTGGGACTGGTCGACACCCTGATCCCCGAGCCGCTGGGTGGCGCACAGCGCTCACCGCAGGAAACTGCCGAGCGCCTCAAGCAGCAGCTGGTTGCGCAACTGGCCAAACTTGACGAGCGCACTCCCGAGCAACTGCTGGAAACCCGCTACCAGCGGCTGATGTCCTTCGGTATTCAGTAAATGCTCACACCGCAGGGGCTGCGCGAGCAGCTCAGCTCCTGTTTGGGCGCCCCGGCCTGGTGGCTGGGGTTGTCCGGTGGTCTGGATTCCATGGTTCTGCTTGAGCTGCTGGCCCAGGCGCGCCAATCCTCTGATATTCCGCCACTTTACGCCGTTCACATTCATCACGGACTGCACCCCGAGGCTGACGCCTGGGCGATGCATTGTCAGCGTGCCTGCGACGCCCGCGGTGTGCCGCTGACGGTGGTGCGGGTGCGGGTGGGCCAGAGTCCCAGTATCGAACAGGCTGCCCGCGACGCGCGCTACGCAGCCTTTGCTGAGGCACTGCCGGAGGGCGCCGAGTTGCTGCTGGCGCATCATGCCGATGATCAGCTGGAAACGATGTTGTTTCGCATGCTGCGTGGCACGGGTATTCAAGGGCTGGCAGGGATGCCTGCTCGTCGCCCGCTCGGGCGTGGCTGGCTGTCACGACCGTTGCTGGACGCGTCGCGCGCCGAGCTTGCGGATTTCGCTGTTCGACAGGGTTTGAACTGGATTGAGGATCCTGCCAACAGGGATGCGCGTTTTGCCCGTACGGCGCTGCGGCACGCGTTGTTGCCGGCGCTGCGTGACAGCTGGCCGCAGGTAGACCAGAGTCTGCGCCGCCTGGCAGAACATGCTGATGAGGCCTGCGAGTTGCTGGATGACCTGGCAGCATCTGATCTGCAGTCTGCCGTATTACCGCTTGATGATGCCTGGCTTGGTCACTGGCCGAGTCTGCTGCTTGCTCCGGTATTGGTGTTGTCGCCAGCCAGGCAGCGCAATCTGCTGCGTTTCTGGTTGAGGCAGCAGGGCGTGCTGATGCCGGATCAGCGCCACCTTGATCAGTGGGTGCAGCAACTCGCAGCCTGCAGCGACGCGCAACCGCAACTGCTGCTGGGTAGCCACAGGCTATACCGTTCGTCAGATCGTCTCTGGCTGGTGGAAGCCGGCTGGCCCCGGCAGGGGAGTGCCCAGATTTGTCAGCCACTTGCCTGTCAGTCGCTGTTGGCCGGTAACGGGACCCTCTGTATCGCGCCGTCGTCCGGCGGTTTACGAGCTCCCGGTGCGGCCGGGTGGCAGCTTGCGTACCGGCAGGGGGGCGAGCGAATAAAGCTGCCGGGCAGGCCTACCCGGTCGGTCAAACAGCTGCTTCAGGAGGCCCGCGTACCTGCCTGGCTGCGTCCTTCGGTGCCGTTGCTATACTCAGGCGGCGAGCTGGTTTCGGTGGCGGGGCGCTGGAACGCCGAGCAGGCTCTGGTGGACGGAAATCAGAGTGGTTTTACGGTCAGTTGGAAGCCTGTTTCGGATTGAGCAAGCGGGGCCCGTCTGGTATCCTGACTTCCCATCTTGACGAGACTTTGGCTGACCCTTCAGGTCACCTCTGACTCCCTTCGAATTCCTCGCGGTGCAAACCGCTTAACTGTTCAATCTATGGGTTTTTCATGACGCGCTACATCTTCGTCACGGGTGGTGTTGTTTCTTCTTTGGGTAAGGGCATCGCCTCGGCTTCCCTCGCGGCTATCCTCGAGGCGCGTGGTCTGAAGGTCACCATGCTCAAGCTGGATCCCTATATCAACGTGGATCCGGGCACCATGAGTCCCTTCCAGCATGGTGAAGTATTCGTGACCCATGATGGCGCGGAAACCGACCTTGATCTTGGGCACTACGAGCGTTTCGTCAACGCTACCATGACCCAGAACAACAACTTCACCACCGGCCGCGTCTATGCCGACGTGCTGCGCAAGGAGCGCCGTGGTGACTATCTGGGCGCGACCATTCAGGTCATTCCGCACATTACCGACGAGATCAAGAGCCGCATCATCAAGGGTGCCGGCGATGCCGACGTGGCGCTGGTTGAAATCGGCGGTACCGTGGGCGACATCGAGTCCCAGCCGTTCCTGGAAGCCATCCGCCAGCTGCGGGTGGAGGTCGGTGCCAAGCGCGCGATGCTGATGCACCTGACGCTGGTGCCCTACATCGCCACCGCTGGCGAGACCAAGACCAAGCCGACCCAGCACTCGGTCAAGGAGCTGCGCTCCATCGGCCTGCAGCCCGATGTGCTGATCTGCCGCTCCGATCATCCGATCGACCTGTCTTCGCGCCGCAAGATTGCGCTGTTTACCAACGTGGAAGAGCGTGCGGTGATCGGCCTGGAAGACGTCGACACCATCTACAAGATTCCGTCTGTACTGCACGCACAGGGCCTGGATGATTTCGTCGTCGAACGCTTTGGTCTGGAGTGCGGTCAGGCTGACCTGTCCGAGTGGGACCGCGTGGTAGACGCCAAGCTCAACCCCGAGCATGAAGTCACCATCGCCATGGTCGGCAAGTACATGGAGCTGCTCGATGCCTACAAGTCGCTGATCGAGGCACTCAGCCACGCCGGCATTCAGGCACGCACCAAGGTGAATGTGCGCTATATCGACTCCGAGAATATCGAACAGCAAGGCACCGGTCTGCTGGAAGGGGTCGACGCCATTCTGGTGCCGGGCGGCTTTGGCTCCCGTGGTGTCGAGGGCAAGATCGCGGCCGTGCGCTATGCCCGCGAGAACAAGATTCCGTACCTGGGCATCTGTCTGGGTATGCAGGTCGCGGTCATCGAGTACGCCCGCAATGTGCTGGGCTGGAGCGATGCCAACTCCACCGAGTTCGACAAGACCTCCGGTCACCCGGTTGTGGGTCTGATCACCGAGTGGCAGGATGCGACCGGCCAGACCGAGCTGCGTACCGAGGCGTCCGATCTGGGCGGTACCATGCGTTTGGGCGCGCAGGAATGCACCCTGGAGCTGGGCTCCAAGGCGCACGACTGCTATGGCAAGGACGTGATCGTCGAGCGTCACCGTCACCGCTACGAGGTCAACAATAATCTGTTGCCCGATCTGCAGGCTGGCGGTCTGAGTATTTCCGGTCGTTCCGGCGACGGCGCGCTGGTCGAGGTAGTCGAGGTCAAGGATCACCCGTGGTTCGTGGCCTGCCAGTTCCACCCGGAATTTACGTCGACGCCGCGTTACGGCCACCCGCTGTTCAGTGGTTTCATCGGCGCCGCGCTGCGTCAGCACAAGAACGGCTGAGATTAAGGAAGAAGCTGGCTTATGGCACAGAAAATCGTGCGCGTTGGTGACATCGAGATGGCCAACGACAAACCCTTCGTTCTGTTTGGTGGCATGAACGTACTGGAGTCGCGAGATCTGGCAATGCAGATCTGCGAGCACTACGTTGAAGTCACCGACAAGCTGGGGATTCCCTACGTGTTCAAGGCCAGCTTCGACAAGGCCAACCGCTCGTCGATCAACTCGTTCCGCGGCCCCGGCATGGAAGAGGGTCTTAAGATCTTTGAAGAGATCAAGCGCACCTTCAACGTGCCGGTCATCACTGACGTGCACGAGCCCTATCAGGCTGCGCCGGTTGCCGAAGTGTGCGACATCATCCAGCTGCCGGCGTTCCTGTCCCGGCAGACGGATCTGGTTGTGGCGATGGCCAAAACCAACGCCGTGATTAACATCAAGAAGGCCCAGTTCCTCGCGCCGCAGGAAATGAAGCACATCCTCACCAAGTGTGAAGAAGCCGGCAATGACCGCCTTGTGCTGTGCGAGCGCGGTTCGTCCTTCGGTTACAACAATCTGGTAGTCGACATGCTTGGCTTCGGCATTATGAAGCAGTTCGAGTACCCGGTGTTCTTCGACGTGACCCATGCCCTGCAGATGCCGGGTGGTCGCAGTGACTCGGCCGGCGGTCGCCGGGCACAGGTCACCGATCTGGCCAAGGCGGGCATGAGCCAGGGCCTGGCGGGTCTGTTCCTCGAAGCGCACCCCGATCCTGACAACGCCAAGTGCGACGGCCCCTGCGCCCTGCGCCTGGACAAGCTGGAGCCGTTCCTTGCCCAGTTGAAGGCCCTTGACGATCTGGTCAAGAGCTTCCCGGTGCTGGAAACGGCTTGAGCCGCTACCGCTTTCACCCGATTGACCCGATATACGGAGCTAGCAAGTAAAGATGGCAAAAATCATTGATATCAAGGGCCGTGAGGTTCTGGACTCGCGCGGTAACCCGACCGTTGAAGCGGACGTAATTCTGGAAGGCGGCATCATGGGCAGCGCCTGTGCACCCTCCGGCGCCTCTACCGGTTCGCGCGAAGCACTGGAACTGCGTGATGGCGACAAGAGCCGTTACCTCGGCAAGGGCGTGCTCAAGGCCGTCGCCAATATCAATGGCCCCATCCGTGAGCTGCTGGTTGGTCGTGATGCCAGCGCTCAGGCTGACCTGGATCGCGCCATGATCGAACTGGACGGCACCGAAAACAAGGCCAAGCTGGGCGCCAACGCGATCCTCGCCGTTTCCCTGGCGGCAGCCAAGGCGGCTGCCCAGGCCAAGGGCGTGCCGCTGTACGCGCACATTGCCGACCTGAACGGTACCCCCGGTGTCTACTCCATGCCGGTACCGATGATGAACATCATCAACGGCGGTGAGCACGCCGACAACAACGTCGACATCCAGGAGTTCATGGTTCAGCCGGTTGGCGCCAAGAACTTCGCCGATGCGCTGCGCATGGGTGCCGAGATTTTCCATCACCTCAAAGCGGTTCTGAAGGCCCGTGGTCTGAACACCGCAGTCGGTGACGAAGGCGGCTTTGCGCCGAACCTGGCGTCCAACGAAGACGCGCTGGCAGCCATCGCCGAGGCCGTTGCAAACGCCGGTTACACCCTGGGTGACGACGTCACTCTGGCACTGGACTGCGCTTCCAGCGAGTTCTACAAGGACGGCAAATACGACCTGGCCGGCGAAGGCAAGGTGTTCGATGCGGCCGGTTTTGCCGACTACCTGGCTGGCCTGACCCAGCGCTATCCGATCATCTCCATCGAAGACGGCATGGACGAGTCCGACTGGGCTGGCTGGAAAGTCCTGACCGACAAGATCGGCGAGAAGGTGCAGCTGGTTGGTGACGACCTGTTCGTGACCAACACCAAGATTCTCAAGCGCGGTATCGACGAGAAGATCGGCAACTCCATCCTGATCAAGTTCAACCAGATCGGTTCGCTGACCGAGACCCTGGAAGCGATCCAGATGGCCAAGGCTGCCGGCTTTACCGCCGTCATCTCGCACCGCTCCGGTGAAACCGAAGACAGCACCATCGCCGACCTGGCTGTGGGTACCGCTGCCGGTCAGATCAAGACCGGTTCGCTGTGCCGTTCCGACCGCGTATCCAAGTACAACCAGCTGCTGCGTATCGAAGAGCAACTGGGTGACAAGGCGCCCTACAAGGGTCGCGCCGAGTTCCGCGGCTGATCGGTCTGGCGGGTACGCGTGAGCGTACCCGCCGTTCCTTGACAGGAGCATCCGGCTTGAAATGGCTCTGGCTCATTGCGCTGTCGCTGCTGGCGGCGATGCAGTACCGACTCTGGGTCGGCGAGGGCAGTCTTGCCCACGTTTCCCAGCTCAAGCAGCAGATTGCCGAGCAGCAGCGCGAGAACGAGCAGCTGCTGGAGCGTAATCGTGTGCTGACGGCAGAGGTCATTGAACTCAAGCAGGGGCTGGAAACCGTCGAAGAGCGTGCCCGTCATGAGCTGGGCATGGTCAAGCAGGGCGAGACCCTGTTCCAACTGAGCGACCAATGAGCGTCGCTACACCCGATTTCTGGGTCGTTCTGCCCGCCGCCGGTGTCGGCGCGCGCATGCAGGCAGACCGTCCGAAGCAATACCTTCTCTGGGGTGAGCGCACCCTGATCGAACACACCCTGGCCTGCTTCCTGGATCAACCGTGGCTGCGCGGGTTGGTGGTGTCCCTCTCTGCAGATGATGGCTGGTGGCCGACGCTGCCCTGCGCGCAGGATGCGCGTATCACCCGTGCAGTCGGCGGCCGCGAGCGTGCCGACTCGGTACTCAATGGCCTGATTGCGTTGCGCGAGCTGGGCGCGACCGATGACGACTGGGTGCTGGTGCACGACGCGGCTCGCCCCAATCTCGCCGATAGCGACCTGCACAAGCTGCTCAGCACGTTAGCCGATGATCCGGTCGGTGGACTACTGGCTGTACCGGTGCGCGATACTCTCAAGCAGATCGGTCCGGATGGCCGGGTGTCATCAACACCCGATCGCAGCCTGTTCTGGCAGGCTTACACGCCACAGATGTTTCGTCTCGGGCCATTGCAGCAGGCGCTGGCCGAGGCGCTGGCCGCTGGCGCCCGGATTACCGATGAGGCCTCGGCGATGGAGTGGGTCGGTCAGGCACCGCTGCTGGTGGAAGGCCGTGCCGACAATCTGAAAATTACCCGCCCCGAAGATCTGGAGTGGCTGCGTCAGCGCGAGCGCTGATGTTGACACGCTTGCGCCAAATCAGTGGTTACGCTGTGCCGTCAGTCAGGCCAAGGCCCTGCTGCAGTGCGCAGTTGGCTGCGGTGACCACCCAGCCCTGTTGTTCGGCAAACGCCTCGCTAAGCAGCAGGCCCCCCGTTGGCTGGGCGACCAGCTCGCCGCGTTGCAGATGATATAGCTCGCCGGTGGGTTCGCCGTTGCGGTATTCGGCCAGAAACAGGTCCGGTTGCTGGTGGTCAACCCGGGCGATCAGTTCCCTGCTGTCCGGATCAAGATATTCGTCGGCATGCAAGAGCGAAGGGGCGTCTATGTCGTCCGGCAGAGCAAGCTGCATCTGGTAGACCAGTTGCAGCGAACTGGTCGGCAAGTGGACGTATGCCCGTGGGCGCTCAAGCAGGTTCAGCTCACGGCAGAGCACCGGCCTGGTATTTCCGGCACGTGCGCCAAGGGTGAAATGGCGTTCACTGTCCAATGGCAGGCTCTCTGCATAGGGCGTTGGCAGCCAGGTATCCTGATAGCGCCCCTGCAGCCAGCCGCTTCGGGTCTCGATCAGCAATTCCTCGGCGATCTCGGTCATGACGGTCAACAGTGGCACGCGCAGTTCGTGGGAAGGAACGTAGCCGGACAACAGTTTCAGAACCTGGTCGCCATGGTCCGGCCGGTCCTGACGTACCAGCAGGCGGAAATCCCGCTGCTGCCAGTGCAGATACAGATCGACCGAGACCCCCAGGTTGGCCAGAACGACATTGAAGTGGTTGGGATCGCTGAGCTGGAGCTGGAGCGGGACGCGACGCTCCTGTATCTGGGCAAAACTCAAAGGGCTGCCGGTTGGTTCGTAGCGTAATACCTCTGCACTGGCGGTAACCGCGATGGCCTGGGTCTTGAATGCGACGGGGTTTTTCCGGGCAACGATTTGAGTCATGCCTTACTCCATGCTGGATAGTACCGACAGGGCCGCGCTGACATTCTGCGCAAGGTGGCTGGGGGTTATGGTGCCGATAATCGCGCTGGTCACGCCGGGGTGCCCGAGAACCAACTCCAGGCTCTTGCGTACCGGGTCCTCGCCATTCAGGCAGACGTGTCCGCTGGCCAGCGCTTTTTTGATCAGAATGCCCTTGTTGTGTTGCAGGGCGAAGTCGAGCACCTCGCGCTCTGCCTGTTCGCGCAGGTTGTAGGTCACCATGGCGCAATCGCCCTGCTGCAGGGCACGCAGACCACCGGCTACCGTCTTGCCGGAGAACCCGTAGGCGAGAATCAGGCCTTCCTGCTTGAGTTGGGCCAGCGTCGGGTAGACCTCCTGATCCAGCACCTCAAGATCGTTGCCGTCCGAGTGCACCAGTACCAGGTCCAGTCGATCGGTGCCCAGGCGCTGCAGTGACCGTTCTACCGAATGGCGGGTATGTTTGGCCGAGAAATCAAAATGCGACTGGCCTTCGACAAACTCCTCGCCAACCTTGCTGCAGATGATCCAGTTGTCCCGCTGGCCCTTGAGCAGCGGGCCAAGGCGGTGCTCGCTGGTGCCGTAGGCCGGCGCGGTGTCCAGCAGGTTGATGCCCAGATCATGTGCGAGCGCGAGCAGGTTGCGCACAGCGTCGTCGTCTGGCAAGTCGAAACCGTTCGGATACTTTACGCCCTGATTACGGCCGATCTTGACGGTACCCAGCCCGAGGGGAGACAGGCGCAGGCCGGTGTCTCCCAGGGTGCGGTAGAAGGGGTGCAGGGTACTCATTGGAAGCAGGCGTCCCAAAGCGGTGCTGCCACACGTGGGCGCGGCAGGTCTGGCGGCAGCGGTGGATGCCCAGTCGATGTTACCTGCTGGCGGGTCAGTTCCTGCATTACCAGATCGCTCAGATTGGGTGCCAGGGCCAGCTTGGTCGGCCAGCTGATCAGCGCGTTGTGGCAGGCTTGAACGTAGGCGTTATCGGGGCGTACCAGCCCGCTCTGGGCCGGCTCGGCCCGGTTGACCGGCAGGGTGGTCCACTGGCACGCGCTTAGGTCGATCCACGGCAGCAGCTCACGGAGTTCGCGGCGAGCCTGGTCGATCAACTGGTCCGGTGCTTGATTGACCCCTTGCTCTGCGAGGTCGCCACCCAGATACCAGCACCACTGGCCGTCTTCACAGGGGTGAGTGGTGACGGTCAGGCGCGGCTTGGGGCTGGCGCCGAGACAGTGGGCATACAGGGGTGGCAGATCCGGGCCCTTGACCAGCACCATTTGCAGCGGGCGACGCTGCATTGCCGGCTCGCTGACGCCCCAGTCCTGCAGCAGGCCTTCGGTACCTTCACCGGCGGTAAGCACATAACGGCTCGCGCGAACCCGTGTGCCGGCCAGCTGAATCCCGGCTATCTCGCCGCTGTCGTCACGCAGGATGTGTGGGTTATTGTCGCTGATCAGGCTGTCGCCCGAGAGCTCTGCCAGACGCTGGATGACATCCGGCACGTCCAGTACCAGCTCACCGAGCTGATACACCTTGCCCTTGAAACCCGGGTTGTTGAATACGGTGGGTAACGCCTTGCCCTTGATCTGATCCACCCGCCCGCGCAGGGCCTTGCTGGCAAAAAAACCGGCCAGATTGCTGATCAGGCTGCCGGGTGACCACAGATAATGGTGCTGGGAAAGCACCCGCACGCCACTCAGATCCAGTTCGCCTTCGCCGGTCAGGCACTGCCGCCAGCGGTTGGGCATGTCGGCGATCGCCTCCGTTGCGGCGTTGAGCTTGCCACCGAGTGCATACTTGATACCGCCATGGATGATGCCCTGTGACTTGACGCTCTGACCGCCTCCCAGGGCGCCACGCTCAATCAGCACGGTATGATAGCCAGCCTTGCGCAGGCGCGCGTTGAGCCATAGTCCGGCGACGCCGCCGCCGATAATGCAGATGTCAGTATCCAGGGTTGTACTCATGTGCTCCCGCAGCTCTGGTTAAAAAGGCTCCCTAGTATAGTCACTGGGGGCCTGCCTGGTCACATCTGTTACCCTAGGAGCCAGCGCTGTTTTAGCGCAGCCCTTACCGGACGCCTAGCTGCTACAGGATGCTTTCATGGCCCGTCGTCTCTATACCCTGTTTTTCTTCCTTTGCCTGCCGCTGATTTTGTTGCGTCTGCTGTATCGCGCGATCAAGGCGCCTGCCTATGCCCGCCGCTGGGCCGAACGTTTTGCTCTGGGAGGCGATGTGCGCAGCGGCGGAATCTGGGTGCACGCGGTGTCGGTCGGCGAGAGTATTGCCGCCGCGCCCATGGTGCGTGAATTGCTCAAGCGGTATCCGGCGCTGCCGATCACCGTCACCTGCATGACGCCGACCGGTTCCGAGCAGATCCGCAAGCTGTTCGGCGGTCAGGTTGGTCACGCCTATCTGCCCTATGACCTGCCGTGGCTGCAGCGTCGGTTATTGCGCCGGCTGCAGCCAAAGATCGGCATCATCATGGAAACCGAGCTGTGGCCGAATCTGGTGGCCGAGGCCGGGCGCGCAAGGGTGCCATTGGTGCTGGCCAATGCGCGGCTGTCGGCTCGCTCCGCCCGTGGCTATCAGCGGGTAGGCGCGCTGGTTCGGCCAATGTTTGCGGCGCTGGACTGGGTTGCCGTGCAGAGCCAGGCCGAGGCTCTGCGTTTTATCGAGCTGGGTGTGGGGCGCGAGCAGATGCAGGTGACTGGCAGCATCAAGTTCGATTTTCGTCCCGATCCGCAGCAGGTGCAGCAGGCGCAGGAGCTGCGCGCGCGCTGGGGCAGCGACCGCCCGGTATGGATTGCGGCCAGCACCCATGCTGGTGAGGATGAGCAGGTGCTGCGAGCGCATCGTCAGGTACTGGATACGCTGCCCGATGCGCTGCTGATTCTGGTGCCGAGGCATCCCGAGCGCTTTGATTCGGTCGCGCGCCAGGTCAGTGAGACGGGTTTCGGTATGGTACGGCGCAGCAGTGGTGCGCTGCCGGCTGCTGACCAGCAGGTGCTGGTTGGCGACACCATGGGCGAGCTGGTGTTTCTCTACGCCTGTGCTGATCTGGCGTTTGTCGGCGGCTCTCTGGTGCCGAACGGCGGTCACAACTATCTTGAGCCGGCGGCACTGGGGCTGCCGGTGTTGTCCGGGCCGCACCGCTTCAATTTCACCGAAATCAGCGAGTTGCTTGAAGGCGCAGGCGCCCTGCAGGTGGTCGCTGACGAGACAGCTCTGGCGGTCGCTGTACAGCAATGGTTGCAGGACAGCCCTGCGCGTCAGCGCGCGGGCCAGGCCGGGCAGGCAGTAGTGGCTGACAATCAGGGGGCGCTGGAGCGCTTGCTGCAGGGGATCGACCGGTTACTGCATTGAATGCTCAGAACAAACCAAAACAGCGCCCTCGGGCGCTGTTTTGGTTTTCGTGCTCCGCGTTCAGAACGTGCTGCTGTCGCCGTTGGCTGGCATGGCAGGCGGCTGCGGCTGGCCGCCCATCGACATCTGCCGGGCTTCCTCTTCGGTTGTCTGCGGGATGAAGTCCCGATCCGGGTCGTAGTTCGGGTTCAGCCACTGTGACAGGTCCTGCAGATCCTGCGGGCTGAGTGTACCGGCCGCCTGCTTCAGGCTGAGGTTGTTGATGATGTAGTTGTAGCGCACGGTGTTGTAGTCGCGCACGGTGCGGAACAGGTTGCGCTGGGCTTCCAATACATCCACCACGTTGCGTGTGCCGACTTCGTAACCGGTCTGGGTGGCGTCGAGCGCGGCCTTGGCGGAGACGATGGCCTGACGCCGTGCGGCCACTTCATCAACGCTGGAGGTGACGGTGCGGTAGAGGTTGCGCGTGCTTTCCACAACCCGGCGCAGCTGCGCCTCGCTGCTCTGCTCGGCCTGGGTCAGGCGGTAGGTCGACTCGCGCACGCGGGAGGTGGTCAGGCCGCCGGTAAACAGCGGCATGCTCAGTTCCACGCCAAAGCTGGTCAACTCTGTATCGGTGCTGGCCTGACCGGTACCGGCGATGCTGGCGCCGCCGTTGCTGTAGCGCACAAAGGCATCGACGACCGGTGCATAGCCGGCCTTGCTGCTGCGCAGGCTGTCTTCGGCGCTGTCGATGGCGTAACGGCTGGCCTGCAGGGTCAGATTCTGTTCGGCGGCGGTTTCGACCCACTGCTGCATGCTGGCCGGTGTCGGCGGCAGGATCGGCAGCTCGTGGCTAATGCCGTACAGGCTGTCGTAGTCCTGAGTGGTCAGACGGGTCAGCGCCTGGTAGCTGACGTCCAGATTGGTCTGGGCGGTCAGGCGCGCTGCGCGGGCGCTGTCGTATCCCGCCTGTGCCTCGAGGACGTCGGTGCGTGCGGACAGGCCGACTTCAAAACGCTCCCGTGCCTGCTCCAGCTGGCGGGAAAAGGCTTTTTCCTCGGCTTTTGCCGTTGCCAGGTTGTCTGAAGCGCGCAGGACGTTGAAGTAGGCCTGGGAGACCTCAAGGATCAGGTTCTGCTGGGTCGCCGAGAACTCCAGCTGGGCCTGCTGACTCACCGACTTAGCGGCCTGGTAGCTGAACCAGCGGTCAGCCCGGAACAGGGGTTGGGTAAGGCTGGCCTGATAGTAGTGGTTGGAGTATTCGTCGCCGCCTACGTTATCAATGTCGAGGTCCTGGCGTGAGGCGCCGGCGGCGACGCCGAGGTTGGGCAGCAGCTGCGAGCGGGCCTGGGGCAGGGCTTCCTGACGGGCCAGTGCATCCGCTTGTGCTGCGGCCAGGTCAGCGCTGTTGAGCACCGCCTGCTGGTAAACGGTCATCAGATCGGTATTGGCAGCGGCGTGAGCGGAAGCTCCGGCCAGCAGCAGTGCAACGGTAAGCGGACGCAACATGCACGAATCCTTCGCATGAGAGGAGGTCAGGCAAGGCTAAAAGGGTCGGGGGCCGGGGTCAAGCGGCTTTGGGGAACACAATTGGGAACAATCTGTTGTTGCGACTTTTGCTGACGTTTTCGCGGATTTTGTCAGCCATCACGGGCGCTTTGATCTGCGTGTCGGGAAGGGATATCTGTCGTGGGCTTGAGACGGTAACAGCATATCTCTAGACTGTGCGGACATCTTGACGGGGTGCTGCCTGCTTGCAGGGGGCTGAGATGATACCCGTTGAACCTGAACCGGTTAGTACCGGCGTAGGAATCGAGATCGATCGCAGGCTTCAGTCCGTCCGGGCTGGGGTGGTCGTGGTCATTCGGTTCCCTGCGCACCTCAACGCAGTGGAGCACAATAATGAACAGCACGTTGCCTGATACCGCCATCGCCACCTCTGGTGCCGACAGCGCCGCCACCCAGCCTTTCCCCAATTCCCGCAAGGTCTACCTGACCGGCTCGCGCCCGGATATCCGCGTACCCATGCGGGAAATCAGCCTGGCCGACACGCCAACCGACTTTGGTGGCGAGGCCAACGCACCGGTGCTGGTCTATGACACCTCTGGCCCCTATACCGATCCGGGTGTCAGCATCGATTTGCGCGCGGGGCTTGCCGATGTGCGCAGTGCCTGGATCAACGAACGTGGTGATACAGAAGTGTTGCCGGGGCTGACGTCCGAGTTTGGCGCCGCGCGTCTGGCTGACCCGTCACTCGACCATATGCGTTTTGCCCACGTGCGCACGCCGCGCCGCGCCAGGGCCGGCTGCAACGTGACGCAGATGCACTACGCCCGCCGCGGCATCATTACGCCGGAAATGGAGTTCGTCGCGATTCGCGAGAATATGAAGCTGCAGCAGGCGCGTGATGCGGGGCTGCTCAAGGATCAGCATGCCGGTCACAGTTTCGGCGCAAGTATTCCGAAGGAAATTACCCCCGAGTTCGTGCGCGAAGAGATCGCCCGTGGTCGAGCGATTATCCCGGCCAACATCAACCACCCGGAACTGGAGCCGATGATCATCGGCCGCAACTTCCTGGTAAAGATCAACGGCAATATCGGTAACTCGGCCCTGGGCTCCTCCATCGAGGAGGAGGTCGAGAAGATGACCTGGGGTATTCGCTGGGGCTCCGACACGGTAATGGACCTGTCGACCGGCAAGAATATTCACGAAACCCGCGAGTGGATCATCCGTAACTCGCCGGTGCCGATTGGCACCGTGCCGATCTATCAGGCGCTGGAGAAGGTTGGCGGCGTGGCCGAAGACCTGACCTGGGACATCTTCCGCGACACGCTGATCGAACAGGCTGAACAGGGCGTGGATTACTTCACCATTCACGCTGGCGTGTTGCTGCGCTATGTGCCGATGACCGCCAAACGGGTCACCGGCATCGTGTCGCGCGGTGGCTCGATCATGGCCAAGTGGTGTCTGGCGCACCACAAAGAGAATTTCCTCTATACCCACTTCGAGGACATCTGCGAAATCATGAAGGCCTACGACGTCAGCTTCTCGCTCGGCGATGGCCTGCGTCCCGGCTCCATTGCCGATGCCAACGACGAAGCCCAGTTCGGCGAGCTGGAAACCCTGGGCGAGCTGACCAAGATCGCCTGGAAGCACGATGTGCAGGTCATGATCGAAGGTCCGGGCCACGTGCCGATGCAACTGATCAAGGAGAACATGGACAAGCAGCTGGAGTGCTGCGATGAGGCACCGTTCTACACCCTGGGTCCGTTGACGACCGACATAGCTCCCGGCTACGACCACATCACCAGCGGTATCGGTGCGGCGATGATCGGCTGGTTCGGCTGCGCCATGCTGTGCTATGTAACGCCCAAGGAACACCTGGGGCTGCCGAATCGGGATGACGTCAAGACCGGCATCATTACCTACAAGATCGCCGCCCACGCTGCCGATCTCGCCAAGGGGCACCCGGGCGCGCAGATTCGTGACAACGCCCTGAGCAAGGCGCGCTTCGAGTTTCGCTGGGAAGATCAGTTCAACCTGGGTCTGGATCCGGATACCGCGCGTGCCTTCCACGATGAAACGCTGCCGAAGGAGTCGGCCAAGGTGGCGCACTTCTGCTCGATGTGCGGCCCCAAGTTCTGCTCTATGAAGATCACCCAGGAAGTGCGCGAATACGCAGCCGAACAGCGTATTGCTGCGGTTGATCTGGCGGTTGAAGAGGGCATGAAGGCCAAGTCGCAGGAGTTTCGCACTACCGGATCGCAGCTCTACCACAAGCTCTAGCAAGTCAGTGCGGCGAGGGTTCTGGCACGTCTGAACCCTTGCCGTTGCCCCGAAAGATATGCGAGCTTAGACGCTCGGCAGCCGATCCTGCTCCGTTATGGATATGCCTGATCTGCTGCGATTCGTTTCCTTTGGGGGTATTGCCTTGTCCTTTACGCGTGCCGACGTGGAGATCATCAGCCGGGAAGATGGCTTCCGTGGTTTCTATCGCCTGGATGTCCTGCAGCTGCGCCATCGTCTGTTCGACGGTGGCTGGGGCCCGGTACTGCGCCGTGAGCTGTTCGTGCGCCACGACGCTGTCTGTGTGTTGCCCTACGACCCCTGGCTGGATCAGCTGGTGCTGATCGAGCAGGTGCGGGTGGGTGCGCTGGAAAAAAGTGACAGTCCGTGGATGCTGGAGCTGGTCGCCGGCCTGATCGATACCGATGAGGCGCCGGAGCAGGTCGCTCACCGCGAAGCGCAGGAAGAGGCCGGTTTGACGCTGCTGTCTCTGCACCCCATTACCCGCTATTTCCCGTCCCCCGGCGGCAGTGACGAGCGTGTGTATCTGTATTGTGCGCTGGTCGACAGTCGTGGTGCGGGCGGTATTCACGGATTGGCCGAGGAAGGCGAGGATATTCGCGTCAGCCTGTGGCCGCGGGCCGAGGCCATTGCCGCGGTTGAGGATGGCCGGATCGACAATGCCGCCAGCATCATCGCGCTGCAGTGGCTGCAGCTGCATGCCGAGCGCTTGCGCGCCGAGGCGGGGCCCCAGCCATGATGACCTTGCGCAAGCCCCGTTATCACGTTGACCTGATTGGCCTGCAGGCGCTGTGCGAGAGCAATTACTGGAAGCTGCTGAAGCTGATGCCGCGTATGCACGAGGAGGATGAGCACCGCATTGTGGTCGATGCTGGCGATGGTGCGGTTCAGGCGCTGGTCATGCGCGTGCTTGAGCGTTGCCCCTATACCTCGACGCTGCAGCTGTTTCACGAGCGGCGGCACGAGTGGGTAACACCGCCGAGTATGGAAGTTCGGCTTTATCACGATGCGGGCCTGGCGGAGGTGGTTGCGGCCTATAACAGTCGCCGGTTTCGGGGGGTGTACCCCTATCCGAACGAGCAGATGTTGCAGCCGGACGAAAAGTTTCAGTTGAATCAGTTTCTCGGGGAGTGGCTGGGATACTGTCAGCGCAATGGACAAAGCGCGCAGCCGTTATCAATTGCCGGCCAGGGTCTGTGACCGAATCGCTGGATTCCTGTGGCGGCAACGGCCAAGATTGAGTGTAAACAAGGAGCGAGAAGTGGGGGCACGATGTCGTTAGGGGCGGATTTCGTCTGCGTGGTGCAGTTGACGGACAGTCACCTGTTTGCCGATGCGGGTGCTGACCTGCTGGGGCTGGATACGCACGCCAGTTTGAACGCTGTCATTGATATGGTGCTTGAACAGACACCCGAGATGGACGTGGTGCTGGCGACCGGGGACATAACCCAGGATGGCAGCGAAGATGCCTACCGTCGGTTTATCGCCGCCAGCCAGCGCCTGCCCGCACCCTGCTACTGGATTCCCGGCAATCACGATGACGCCGAATTGATGGCCGAGGTTGGAAGGCCTCTTGGCCTTAGCCGGCCCTGGGTTGACCTCGGCAACTGGCGAATTGTTCTGCTCGATACCAGTATTTCCGGTGCCGTGCCTGGCCGACTGGCAGCATCACAGCTCCAGATTGTGGATGACGCACTGGCGTCAGCAGACGAGCGCCACGTCATGGTTTGTCTGCATCACCAGCCGGTCGACATCGGCAGCGACTGGATGGCGCCGATCGGGCTGCTCAATCCGCAGGACTTGCTGGGCCGTATCCAGCATCGCCCCGAGGTAAAGGTGGTGCTTTGGGGCCATATTCACCAGCAGTTCGACCAGCAGCTTGGTCATTTGCGTCTGCTGGCCACGCCTTCCACCTGCGTCCAGTTTGCCGCGGGCAGCAGCGATTTTGCTACTGATACGCTGGCGCCTGGTTATCGTTGGCTGCGTCTGTACGACGACGGTCGTATCGAAACGGCTGTTCGCCGCCTTCCGGAAGGCCTGTTTTTGCCTGAGCCGGGAGCAGTGGGCTATTGAGTTGCAGCCGCACTGACGGTGGCAGGCAGTCCGCTCGCCGGATACTATGTGACCCCATGCAAGCTCACTCCGATGGCCGGCGTCAGTCAGTCAGGCAGGCGGGTGGGCGTTGAAGAAATTCAAGAAGGATACCTGCTCACACCATGTCAGATTCGACCTATAACGCGGATGCGCTTGAAGTACTCAGCGGTCTCGATCCGGTGCGCCGCCGACCGGGCATGTACACCGACACCACGCGTCCCAACCACCTGGCGCAGGAAGTCATCGACAACAGTGTCGACGAGGCACTCGCCGGGCATGCCCGCAGCATCAGTGTGGTACTGCATCAGGACAATTCGCTTGAGGTCAGCGATGATGGTCGCGGCATGCCGGTGGATATTCATCCTGAGGAGGGCGTCTCGGGTGTTGAGCTGATCCTTACCCGCCTGCATGCCGGCGGCAAGTTCTCGAACAAGAACTACCAGTTCTCCGGCGGTTTGCACGGGGTTGGTATCTCGGTGGTCAACGCGCTTTCGCTGCGGGTTGAGGTCCGGGTCAAGCGCGATGGACAGGAATACGCCATGGCGTTCGAGAATGGCGAAAAGGTCCGTGAGCTGGAGGTCATCGGTACCGTCGGCAAGCGCAATACCGGCACCACGGTCATCTTCTGGCCGGATGCCAAATATTTCGATTCCCCCAAATTCAGCATCAGCCGGCTCAAGCATCTGCTCAAGGCCAAGGCTGTACTGTGCCCGGGCCTCAAGGTCGACTTTGACGACCGTCAGGCCGGGGAAAAGATCAGCTGGTACTACGAAGACGGTCTGCGCGATTACCTGGTCGACAGCTGCGCCGAATGGCCAAAACTGCCGGAAGAACCTTTCGCCGGCAGTTTCAGTGCCAAGCAGGAGGCGGTGGACTGGGCCGTGTTCTGGTTGCCCGAAGGCGGTGAGTTGGTCCAGGAAAGCTACGTCAACCTGATCCCGACCGCCCAGGGCGGCACCCACGTCAATGGCCTTCGCGCAGGGTTGCTTGAAGCGATTCGCGAGTTCTGCGAATTCCGCAACCTGCTGCCGCGTGGTCTGAAGCTGGCGCCGGAGGATATCTGGGAGCGGGTCAGCTATGTGCTGTCACTGAAAATGGCCGAGGCGCAGTTCTCCGGCCAGACCAAGGAGCGACTGTCGTCCCGTGAGTCGGCTGCCTTCGTATCAGGCGTCGTCAAGGATGCCTTCAGTCTGTGGCTGAATCAGCACGCAGAGATCGGTCAGCAGATCGCCGAGATGGCGATCAGCCATGCCGGGCGTCGGCTCAAGGCAGGCAAGAAGATCGAGCGCAAGCGCATTACCCAGGGGCCTGCCCTGCCGGGCAAGCTGGCGGACTGCGTCGGGCAGGACAGCAAGCGCTCGGAGCTGTTTCTGGTGGAAGGTGATTCCGCCGGCGGTAGCGCAAAGCAGGCGCGAGACAAGGAGTTTCAGGCCATCATGCCGCTGCGCGGCAAGATTCTGAATACCTGGGAAGTGGAATCCAGTGAGGTGCTGGGCTCGCAGGAAGTGCACGACATTGCGGTTGCCATCGGGGTTGATCCGGGCGCGGCCAGTCTCGAGCAACTGCGCTATGGCAAGATCTGTATCCTCGCCGACGCGGACTCGGACGGCCTGCACATCGCGACGTTGCTGTGTGCCTTGTTCGTCCGTCATTTCCGCCCGCTGGTTGAAGCCGGTCATGTTTTTGTGGCCATGCCGCCGCTCTATCGTATCGACATCGGCAAGGATGTTTACTACGCACTGGATGATGCCGAAAAGCAGGGCATCCTCGACCGTATCGAAGCCGAGGGCAAGCGCGGCAAGATTCAGGTTACGCGCTTCAAGGGCCTGGGCGAAATGAACCCCTTGCAGCTGCGCGAAACCACCATGGCGCCGGAAACCCGCCGACTGGTGCAGCTGACCGTCGATGAGACGCAGGATACAGAGCAGTTGATGGACATGCTGTTGGCCAAAAAGCGCTCCTCCGACCGTAAGGTCTGGCTCGAGAGTAAGGGCAATCTGGCTGAGGTGCTGCTTTGATGAGTGGCATCCGTCTGCGCCTGCTTGGCGCATTCCTGATGGCAGTCAGCGGTGCTGCGCTGGCATTTGAGCGCGCCCCGGAGTTGCAGCTGGAGTCTGCCTTGCCGCTGGATGGCATGCCGCGTGGCAATCTGTCTGCACTGCAGCGCTGCGACGGGCGCTTGCTGGCTGTATCTGATCGCGAAGATAGCAGTCTGTTTGTGCTGCAACGTGCCGAAGACAGCTACCAGGCTGAGGTTGAAGCGTTTTTGCTGCCGGCACAAGCGCCTTCGATGCTGCCTGTGCAACTGCTTGCAGGTGCCTGGTTGCGCGGTCTGAGTGGCCCGGCACTGGATTTCGAGGGTCTGGCGTGCGACAGCGAGGGCAACCGCTATCTGGTGAGCGAAAGCCAGTTGGGGGTGTTGCGTCTGCCGCCGTCGGCTGAGCAAGCGGTGACCGGTGAATGGCTGACGCTGGATGCGACCGTTTACACCGAAGGTGAGGCGCGTGGCTTATGGCAGCAGATAAACGCGCTGGCTGAAGGCATCGCGGTTGACGCCGAGGCTGGAACCCTTTGGCTCGCTGCCGAGCGCCAGGCGCGGGGCCTGATCAAGTTGCAACGTCAGGGCGATGAATGGAAATGCCCGCTGGCCGGTTGTGTCCTGCTGGCGGAGCGTCGATTCCTGCCAACCGAGCCCTTTGGTCCCGGTATTTTGAATCGAGAAGTGATGCCGGTGGATTTTTCTGATCTGGTGTTCTGGCAGGGGCGGCTGTGGACGCTGGAGCGCAATGCGCATCAGGTCTGCCGCCGCAATCCGCTATCGGGCAAGCGTGAGCGCTGCTGGTCCTTTGCCCAGAGCGTTTTGGTCGAACCGTATTTCTATCCGGACGCTCCCTTCGGATTGGCCGAAGCGCTTCTGATCAGCGATGACGGCATCATCATCGGTCTGGATAACAACGGCCGGGCGCGTCCGGATGGTGATAAGCGGCCCTGGTTGTTCCACTTTGCTCTGCCTGACGACTGGCGTGAGGGCTATCAGCCGTGACCGAGCCGTTGCCACCCTCACAGCGCAAGCTGGGGACCGGGATGATGATTCTGGCCTGGGTGGCCGGGCTGCTGCTGGCGGCCTACTGGTTCAGCAGCGTGGAAGAGCGTCAGCGCAATCCCAATCAGCGACCGGCATCGAGTCAGTTGGGCAATGCCGTGGAAGTGAGGCTGGAGCCGAACAGGCAGGGGCACTATCTGCTCATCGGTCAGATCAACCGCAAGGCGGTGACCCTGCTGGTTGATACCGGTGCCAGTTTTGTCGCCGTTCCTGCCGCGCTGGCTGACGAGCTGGGGTTGCCACGTGGTCGGCAGTTCATGGTCGATACCGCCAACGGCACCGCCGAGGGCTACGCCACGCGGCTGCAGACGCTTCAGCTGGGCGACATTCTGTTGCACGACGTCGAGGCCGGTATCGTGCCCGGTATGGCGGGTGAAGAGGTATTGCTGGGCATGAGCGCCCTCAGGCAACTGGATTTTCGTTCGCAGGGCGGTGATCTGCTGCTGCGACAGTATCAATGAGTTATCTGGCAGGCAGGGCAATGCGCGCTGCCGCCTGTGTGGAGAACAAGCATGAGTGATGCACTGGATCTGAGCCTGGACGGTATTGAGCGACGTTCGCTGGCGTCCTTTACCGAGGAGGCTTACCTCAACTATTCCATGTACGTCATCATGGATCGGGCGCTGCCGCATATCGGCGACGGCCTCAAGCCGGTGCAGCGCCGTATCGTCTATGCGATGAGTGAGCTGGGGCTGTCAGCCAGCTCCAAGCACAAGAAATCGGCACGTACCGTTGGCGACGTACTGGGCAAGTACCATCCGCATGGCGATTCAGCCTGCTATGAAGCCATGGTGCTGATGGCCCAGCCATTTTCCTACCGTTACCCGCTGGTGGATGGTCAGGGCAACTGGGGTGCGCCGGACGATCCCAAGTCGTTTGCCGCGATGCGCTACACCGAGGCCCGTCTGGCGCGCTACAGCGAGGTATTGCTGACCGAATTGGGGCAGGGCACCGTCGACTGGCAACCCAACTTTGACGGCACAATGGATGAGCCCATGGTTCTTCCCGCACGGTTGCCGAACCTGCTGCTGAACGGCACCACCGGTATCGCCGTTGGCATGGCCACTGACATTCCGCCGCACAACCTGAAGGAAGTTGCCGCGGCCTGCATTCGTCTGCTGGACGATCCGGGCGCCGGCCTTGACGAGATTCTCGAGCATATACAGGGGCCTGACTTTCCGACCGAGGCGGAGATTATTACCCCTCGCCAGGAGCTGCTGAAGATGTACGCCAGCGGCCGCGGTTCGGTGCGTTGCCGCGCCGTCTGGAGCAGGGAAGACGGTGAGGTGGTTATCACCGCGCTGCCGCATCAGGTGTCCGGTGCCAAGGTACTCGAGCAGATTGCCGCGCAGATGCAGAACAAGAAGCTGCCGATGGTAGCTGACCTGCGTGATGAGTCCGATCATGAAAACCCGACGCGTATCGTGATCGTACCGCGCTCCAATCGGGTCGATCTGGACGATCTGATGCAGCATCTGTTTGCGACCACCGACCTTGAGCACAGTTATCGGGTCAACATGAACGTGATCGGCACCGACGGCAAGCCGGCGGTGAAGGACCTGTGGGGCATGCTCAGCGAATGGCTGGGTTTCCGGGTTGCCACGGTGCGTCGCCGTCTGCAATTCCGTCTGGACAAGGTACTGGCGCGTCTGCACCTGTTGGACGGTTTGCTGGTCGCCTTCCTCAATCTGGATGAAGTCATTCACATCATCCGCACGGAGGAGCATCCGAAGGCGGAACTGATTGCGCGCTTCGACTTGAGCGAGCTGCAGGCCGACTACATTCTTGACACCCGTCTGCGTCAGCTGGCGCGGCTGGAAGAAATGAAGATACGAGCCGAGCAGGACGCGCTGCGCGAAGAGCGCGACGAGTTGCAGAGCATTCTCGGCGACGAGCGCAAGCTGCGCACGCTGGTGCGCGACGAGCTGGCTGCCGATGCCCAGACTTATGGTGACGAGCGTCGCTCGCCGCTGGTTGAGCGTAAGGAAGCGCGTGCGCTGTCGGAAACCGAGCTGGTACCTTCCGAGCCGGTGACGGTGGTGCTGTCCGAGAAGGGCTGGGTGCGTTGTGCCAAGGGCCACGATGTGGATGGCACTGCGCTCAGTTACAAGGCGGGTGACGGCTTCCTAGCGCAGGCCAGTGGGCGGTCCAATCAGCAGACGGTATTCATCGACAGCACTGGTCGCAGTTACTCACTGTCGGCGCATACACTGCCGTCGGCGCGTGGCCAGGGTGAACCGCTGACCGGTCGCTTCAGTCCGCCGACCGGGGCAGGATTTGACGCGGTATTGATGCCGGATGAGCAGGGCTTGTATCTGCTGGCATCCGACGCCGGTTACGGCTTCCTGGTCAGGGGCGAGGACATGCTGGCCAAGAACAAGAACGGCAAGGCGTTGCTGAACATTCCGGACGGCGGTCGAATTCTGGCTCCGCAGCCGGTCCGCTATCCGCAAAGCAGTCACCTTGCTGCGGTATCCAATGAGGGGAGGCTGCTGGTATTTCCGCTCAAGGACCTGCCGCAGCTGTCCAAGGGTAAGGGTAACAAGATCATTTCGCTGCCTGCGGCGCGGGTGAAATCGCGTGAGGAGTTCGTTGCCGGGCTGGCGGTGTTGCCACCGGGTGCGCAGCTGGTCCTGACCGCCGGCAAGCGCACATTGACGCTGAAGGCGGCCGACCTTGAGCACTATAGCGGTGAGCGTGGCCGGCGCGGGAACAAGCTGCCTCGCGGCTTCCAGAAGGTTGATGCGGTTGCAGTAGAGCTGGGAGCTGCGGCAAGCAGTGAACCTGCCGCAGAGTAGCGAGGCTGGCGCCAGTGTCAGGACTGGCGCTGGTTGTACAGTGCGCTGAGCTGACGCTCAAGCAGCGACTGATAGGGCTCGAGCAGGCGTTCGATGCAGAAGGTGCCAGGCTGGCTTGCCAGACGCCGCGCCGATGCGCATTGCGACAGGCCTTCGCTGGCGGCCAGTTCGGCATCCACCAGCAGCAGGTTACGGCTGTGCTGCAGGTGTTCCATAACCTGCTGACAGGCCGAATGCTGCCCCAGGGCTTCATCGCTCATCCCTTCAAGGCCGGCCGCATGACCCAGCGCCAGTTGCAGATGCAGGGCGATACCGGTGTCGGCAATCTCGATCTGCAGATCATGGCCCAGCACGCGCAGCAGTTCGCCGCAGCACAGTCCGTGTTTCAGTTCTGATCCATCCCCTGTGCTATCTCGGAACAGTACGATACTGGTGCCATCGTGCAGGGTATGTTGTTCTCCACCGTAGAGTTGACAGGCATGCTGTACTTGCTGACGGTAGCGTTCCAGCAGTCTCATCAGGCGGTCGCGGGGCAGGCGGCGAAGGGCGTCGTGGTTACCCAGGCGCACTGCCAGCAAGCCCTGTTTCTGAAGCGGTGCTTCGGACTCTGCTTCGGTCTCGCTCTCTGTTTCCCCTGCAGTCTGCGCATGCTCGACGGCCTCGCCATCGCTGTCGCTCGTTGATTGCGAGTCTGCGGGTGCTTGCGGGCCGTCTGCGGCGTCATCGTCGTCCTGCGGCGCGTCAGGCACCAGTATCGGGATGGCACCGGTGTTGAGTGCGGGTGCGCTGGTAATCGGTGCCGGTTCGGTTAACGGCTCGGGCTCGGCTATTATTTCTGGCTCTGGCTCTGGCTCTGGCTCTGGCTCTGGCATCAGGCCGCGATTGTTGAGCAGCGTCCGTGACAGTTCACCCAGTTCATCGTTGCGTTTGCAGGCAGGTGCCGGGTAGACGGGGGTGCTGTCCCACAGCGCCAGGGCGTTGAGCTGACGCGCCAGTTCGCGGCCGCGATGCCAGGCGAAAAGCCCGGCGACGCAGCCAATCAGCAGTAGGCCCCAGATCAGGCGCTCCAGCATCAGGTTGGCGGGCTGGATAAATGGCGAGGCTGCCAGTGTCAGCTGGACCTGTCCGGTGAGCTGATCCTGCAGATGTATCGCCGCAATGTATTTCCCCTGGCCGGGTGCACGCTGCTGGCGGGGCGGTTCGCTGCCAGCCTCGGCGATCAGGCGATTGCTCGGTGAGTAGAGGCTGGCGTGGGCGATCATCGGGTTCTGGTTCCACTGGGCCAGCAGGATGTTGAGACTCAAGCGATCTTCCGCTGCCAGTGGCTCGGCGGCACTCGCCGCTATCTGGCGCGCCAGTGTGCTGCCAACGCGGTCGGCCTGCTGGGCGACATCCTGTTGTAACTGCACCTTGCCCAGCCAGAGGATGAGCGCCAGGATCAGGACCAGGGGCGCGACCACCATCAGCGGCATCGTGCCGGCCAGCGTCGGTGAGCGGCGGCGCAGGTTGGCATAGCAGCGCAGGAACAGATTGTCGTGGGATGGCGTCTTGTGGCTCAAAGCGGGACTCTATGGTTGCGCAGGTATGGATCTCGGGGGAGACGGGACATTGCCGGTTTCGCGAGTATAGCCATTCCCTATATGGGGCAAAAGGCTGATCTGTGAGGTGTTGGGCAAATGCGGGTAGAATAGGCGCCTCACTTTTAACTGGGAGCGAGCGTCTTGAAGGAAATCGTTCTGATCAACATCACCGGTCCTGATCGCCCGGGTCTTACCGCGGCCATCACCGGGCTGCTCGCCCGGGCGCAGGTCAATATTCTCGATATTGGTCAGGCGGTCATCCATGACACGCTGTCCTTCGGCATTCTGGTCGAGATCCCAGCCGATCACGGTAGTTCCGATGTGCTGAAAGAAGTGCTGTTCCGAGGCTACGAGCTGGATCAGCAGGTACGTTTTACCCCTGTCAGTGCGGACGAGTACAGCCGCTGGGTCACCGGGCAGGGCAAGGCGCGTCATATCGTAACCTTGCTGGCTCGCCGGGTAACTGCCGAGCACATTGCCCGGGTCAGCGAGATTACTGCGCGCTATGGCCTCAATATCGACCATATTGACCGTTTGTCCGGCCGTATCCCGGAGGGCTTGCCCGAGGATCAGGGCAAGGGCTGCATAGAGTTCTCGGTGCGCGGTGAGCCGGACGATCCGGCAGCGCTGCGTGCGGAGTTTCTTGCCATCGCCCAGGAGCTGAATGTCGATATCGCCTTCCAGCAGGACAGCATCTTCCGTCGCAACCGTCGTCTGGTCGTTTTCGACATGGACTCCACGCTGATTGATGCAGAGGTAATCGACGAGCTGGCCAAGGCGGCAGGCGTTGGCGAGGCAGTAGCGGAGATTACCGAACGGGCGATGCGTGGCGAGCTGGACTTTCGCGCCAGTTTTCGCGAGCGGATGGCCCTGCTCAAGGGGCTTCCGGTTTCTACCCTCGACAGCATTGCCGAATCGCTGCGGCTGACCGAGGGCGCCGAAACGCTGATTTCCCAGTTACGCCGGTTGGGCTACAAGACGGCCATCCTCTCCGGTGGCTTCAACTACTTTGCCGAGCGCCTGCAACAGCGTCTGGGTATCGATTATGTCTATGCCAATGCGCTGCCGGTAGAGGACGGGCTGGTCACCGGCGAGGTGCAGGAGCCGATTGTCGATGGTCAGCGCAAGGCCGAGTTGCTGCGTCAACTGGCCGCCAGGGAGGGAATCAGTCTGGAGCAGACTATCGCTGTGGGCGATGGGGCGAACGACCTGCCGATGCTGTCGATTGCCGGCCTGGGTGTCGCCTTCCGGGCCAAGCCGCTGGTCAAGCAATCGGCCAAGCAGGCGATTTCGACACTGGGGCTGGACGGCATCTTGTATCTGCTGGGCTTTCGCGACCGCGACGGCATGTAGCAGCGTGCACCGGGACCGTCCTGATGGCGGTGCCCGGTGCAGGGTCAGTCTGCGGAGAAGTCGTAGTTCATGCTGTCGCTGGGTGGCTGCAGGTAGTGGCCCTGAATGTAATTGGCACCTGCCTGCCAGAGGGTTGGCATCATGGCTGCGCTATCGACGTAGGGCACAATGGTCAGCTTGCCCTGGCTGTGCAGGGAGTTGATGATTCCCTTGAGCGTCTCTACGGCTTTCGGGTCGGACAGGTCGCGGGTGAATGAACCGTCGATTTTGATGTAGTCTGCGTGCACATGTTTCAGCGCCGCATACGGGTTTAGTGCGCCGCCAAAATGGCTGATCGAGACCCGGCAGTGCATGCGGTGCAGTGCCTCGGTATGCACCTTGGCCTGCTTGAGGTAGGTGTTTATATCGGCGTCATGGAACTGGAATATGATGGCGTCAGCCGGCAGCCTGGCTTCCTTCAGCTTGCCGGCAATCCATTCCACCATGTCCGCTTCCTGCAGGCTTGCCCCGCTCAGATTCAGAAGCAGGTGGGTGTCGGCGCCGCGTCCGCGATGATTGCTGAGGAGCTTGACTGCCTGGGTGATTACCCAGCGATCAATCTCCAGTGCCAGCCCGGCTTCCTGGGCCGCTGGCAGGAAGTCGGCCGCTGGTACTTCCTCGCCTTCATGGTTCAACAGGCGCAGGAAGGTCTCGTAGTTTTCCGCTTCGTCACCACGCAGGCTGATAATCGGCTGGAACAGCAGGCGGAAGCCGTTGGTTTCCAGGGTGTGTCTGATCAGGGCAATCAGGTTGCCGCGGTTGGCCTGCAGTGCCAGCTCTTCCAGCGGGTTGAACACCTTGATGCCGTTGCCGCCGCTGTTGCCCAGTTGCTCGGCGAGGCGGTGTGCGCGATCAATGGCTTCGACCGGATCGGCGTTGGTTTCGCTGATGGATGCGACACCCATGCTGACGGTCATCCGAACTGTCCGGCCGTTGGTTTCAAACAGATGGGTCTCGATCTTGGTTCGCAAGGCTTCGAGTTGCTCTGTGGCCGCCTCGGGCTCCTGGCCCTCAATGAGGATGCTGCAGACGTCGTCGGCGAAGCGCGCCATCAGGGTGTCTTCACTGAAATGGGTACGGAGCATCTGTGCCAGATCGGTCAGCAGCAGGTCGGCAGCGCCGATGCCAATGTCGGCTTGCAGACTGCTGAAGCCATCTATGCTCAGGTAGACGAGGGTACTTGGCTGACCTTGGCGAACGGCCTGGTCGCGCACGCTATCCAGTTGCTCCTGGAAGTAGGCGCGATTGAACATGCCGGTTACCAAGTCACGGCTGGCCATCTCCTTGAGTTTTTCCTCGAAGTCGCTGCTGGCCGTTTCTGCCCGGATGACGACCTGGGTGCAGGGTTCGCCGTCATAGCTGGCTGGAGAAAAGTTCAAGACCACCGGGAAGCGCTTGCCGCTGCTGTCCACTGCCTTGCAGCGAATCTCGTTCTGGCCACCCTGGCTGGCGTAGTGGCGAAGGAAATCCTTGAAGGCGCCCTGATCATCGCCATCGATAAGCCCCACCATCGGTTCTGCTGCCAGGTCATCCGGATCTTCATAGCCGAACAGCTCGCCGTAAGCACGGTTGGTATAGATATGCATGCCGTCATGCACGTAGGCGATGGCGTCCACGGAGCTGTCCAGCAACAGCTGGCAGCGCTTCTCGGCTTCGCGCAGGGTCTGTTCGACGATGCGACGTTGGCGGCGCGCATTCAGATTGGCCAGCTCGCGGTCGACGATCAGGGTCAGAAGTACGTCGGCATCATGCGGGACTGCGTCGGTCATGCCGCTGCGTAGCGCTTCGGTGCGCATTTCCAGATCAATTTCGGGCTTGAGCAGGATGAACGGGATGTCTCTGGATTGGCGTTTGATCAGGGTGATGGCGTCTTCCGCCGTCATGTAACTGGTTTCGGTCTGGGCCAGGCAGATATCCCAGTTCTGCTGCAGGCATTCCTGCAGATCTTCGATGGAGGTAACCCTGTGGGCGCGTGTGGCGTGGCCTGCATTACGCAGCAGACTGACCATACGCTCGGCATTGTTCTGGGAGTCGTCGAGGATCAGCAGCTTGATGGCTTGGTTGTCGTTGGCCATGGTCTTCCGGGGGGTGCAGGGCCGGTTTGAATGGCCCCTTACAGATCAAGGAATTTGAATCTACAGAGACTTCCAGAGTGAGTCAAAGTCATCCTCGGGGCCAGTGGTCAGAGATGCGCGCCCCGTCTCAGATTGGCTGGTCCCAGCGGTCTCCTGCTCGATCAGGTGATACTCGAACTGACTGAAACTGCCGGTCGCGCTGACGCGATTGCTCAGATTTGCCTTTTCGACCTTTCCGCCCTGCAGAATGTTGATCTTGCTGTTGACCTGAAATGGCAGACGCGGGGTGATGATGGTGGCCGGGCGGTCGATCGCTGTCACGGCGGGCAACAGCAGTGCACGCAGGTACTGGCTTGGTTCGCCCGTCTTGCGGATCAGCTTGGCGGCGCAGGGTATGCAGTGGGGTGCAATCAGTTCGATGCCCATCTGCGTGCCACCACCGCGAACCTGACGAATCCAGCGCACGACGGCCAGGCTCCAGTCCTGTTCGTTTGCTTCCTGGATACCCAATAGTTCGCCTGCCTGCAGTTGTTTTGGAACCTCTTTCGGCCAGGTCAGGCAGAAGCCGCCGGGGCTGTGGTTGACAATCGGCAGGTTGTGGATCGGATATTGCTCGTCACCCTCTTCGGCTTCTTCCGAGTTGCTGCCGTAGTTGATTTGCTCGACGCCGGCGGCATGCCACTCTACCGAGTCACCACCATCAAACGCGCTGCTCCAGCCGCCTTCACGGGCCCGCTGCGCCGCGTCCGAGAACGGATTGAGCTCGGCATCGCTGGCGTCGATCATGCGTGCGAAGCTCTTGCCGGAAATCCGGTAGTGAGTCGCGCTCATGCCAATGCTGACACGCAGGTGCCCCTGGCTCGGGATTCGGTTGAAGGTGCGCTCGGCCAGGTCTCCCCAGGACTGGCTGACGTGCTGCAGCAATTCCACGCCCAGAACACTGGGGATGTGCAATTCGCCCCGGTAGTCGCTGCCGGTAGTCATGAATTCCTTAATGCCGTTGACCAGCTTGCGGGTGTCGAGTCCCAGGCTGTGGTCAAGGCTTTCGCCACGAATCAGAGATTTGTAGCGTGGCGGGCAGTCCATGTCAGGGTTGATGATGAACAGTGCCTTCGAGTCTTCCGGGGAGACCAGCCGTGCATAACGGCTCCAGTCTTCCAGAGTGGCAAACAGGCGACCCATTGCGCTCTGGCGCATCTGATTGGGGCGGCTCGCGCCCATCAGCAGGGCGACCAGATAGCATTGTTCGATACTCAGGGGGCGGCGGTCAGCGCTCTCGCTGTCCGGTACCGGTGTCTGGTGGAGGTTGCGTTTGCGTGCAAGCTGGTACAGCTGGTGCAACTCAAGCCAGACCCCATCTGCTACCGGACAGTAAAGCTGGAAGGCACGCAGAAGTGGCCCGCACAATCCGCGGATTGATCGCTGCAGGGCCAGTGTCATCAGGTTGGCGTGATCGCGTGATTTGATGCTGCGCTCCTGAGCAACGATGATCTTGTAGCCGTTGGCCAGGTGGTTCTGCAGCGACTGGGACAGATTGGCAACCTTGCGCGGCTTGTCCTCGAGCACAATCGATTGGCCCAGGTAGTAGCGCGAAAGGGCGGTGCAGACATAGTGCACCTCGGGCCGAATGCGCTCCAGCATGGCCAGGCGCTTGTCGGCAGGCACGTCGTACTGGTTCAGTTCAATCAGTCCCTGATAGAGCTGGCGCGCCGTTTCACCGATATTGGCTTTTGGCAGGTTGGCTAGCCACTGGGCTATGCCTTTCTCGGACCCTTCTGCAAAACTCAGGTTGCTGAGTGTCTGCTGGGGTATCCGCAAATGCAGCTTTTGCGTTGTGCTATCCATAACTGTCGTATCCAGTACAAGCGTCTATGGCCTGATTCCGGCCCACGGGGTGTGCCGGTCTTCCGTGGCTCAGTGGGGGGAAACAGCCTTCCGAAAACACACTCTAGCAGCTTAGCTGACAACTGGCTAAGCCTGCTCCCTGCCGTTGTCACCAAGTCTGATGATTATGCCTGATTGCCCGTTTGGGGCGCGTTCTGTTGCAGCTCGACGCTGACCGGCACCTTGCCCGGCTCGCCGGCAACTTCCCGCACCAGCCTGGGTACCAGGTAGCCCGGCATGCGGGTAAGCATGGTGCCGACCAGCGCGCGAGCCTCGTCGTCCGGGACCATAAAGTGGCTGGCGCCGCGGACGCGGTCAAGCAAATGGAGATAATAGGGCAATATACCGGCATCGCCTAGTGCCTCACCCAGCGCTTGCTGCGCCTCCAGGCTGTCGTTGACCCCGCGCAGCAAGACGGCCTGATTGAGCAGTATGACGCCGGCCTGGCGCAAAAGGGCTGCTGCTTCTGCGGTTCGGGCGTCCAGTTCGGCTGCATGATTGCAATGCCAGACCATGGTGACCGGCAGGCGCGTGCCGCACAGCGCGTCGATCAGCTCCGGGGTGATGCGTTGCGGTATGACGACAGGCAGCCGGGTGTGCACGCGAAGGCGTCGCACGTGGGCAATGGCGGCAATTTCGCGGGTCAGCCAGGCCAGACGGCGGTCGTTGGCTGCGAGCGGATCACCGCCGCTGTAAATGACTTCGCTGATGCTGCTGTCGTTGCGGATATAGTCGAGGGCCTCGTTCCACTCGCTGGTGCTGAGGTTGTTGTCGTCGTAGGGAAAATGGCGACGGAAGCAATAGCGGCAGTTGACGGCGCAACCACTGCTGACGACCAGCAGCAGGCGACCATGGTACTTGTGAATGATCCCGGGCCGGGCATTGGTGTGCTGTTCTCCGAGGGGGTCGAGTACATACCCCGGCTGCTCTGCCAGCTCTTCGCCGATTGGCAGGACCTGACGTAGCAACGGGTCATTGATATCGCCCGGACGCATCCGGCTGAGGTAAGGCTCCGGAACCCTCAGCGGAAATGTCTCCGCTGCAGCCAGAGCCGCTGGCAGCAGTGTGCTTTCGAGATGCAGGCGGCGCAGAAGCTCGGCGGGGCTGGTGATGCTGTTGGCCAGAATATTTTGCCAGCTGGCGGACTCAACACGAACTGCAGAACCATGTATCATTGGCGTTTTTCCGCGCATGGGTGTCAGGGTGTCCGACTGACTGCCTCGCACACTGGCTGGTGTGGCGCGAGTCGGATCATCCATTCAATTTAAAGTGGGAACTTGTATGGCCAACTATTCTACCAACGAATTCAAACCGGGTCTTAAGGTGATGCTGGACGGCGATCCGTGCTCGATTCTCGAGAACGAATACGTCAAACCGGGTAAGGGCCAGGCGTTTAACCGCGTCAAGGTTCGTAACCTGAAGACCGGTCGCGTCAACGAGCGTACCTTCAAGTCGGGCGACAGCCTGGAAGGCGCCGACGTGATGGATCGCGAGATGGAATACCTGTACTCCGACGGTGAGTTCTGGCACTTCATGGCGACCGACGGCTCCTTCGAGCAGTACGGCGCTGACGAGAAGGCGGTTGGCGACTGCATGAACTGGATGAAAGAGCAGGTTATTTACACTGTAACCCTGTTCAATGGCGCACCGATTGCCGTTACTCCGCCGAACTTCGTTGAGCTGGAAGTGGTCGAGACCGACCCGGGCGTGCGTGGTGATACCTCCGGTGGCGGCAACAAGCCGGCCAAGCTGGTAACCGGTGCCGTGGTCAAGGTGCCGCTGTTTATCAACACCGGCGACGTGCTGAAGGTTGATACCCGTTCCAGCGAGTATGTTGGTCGCGCGTAACGGTTTTGGTGGTTGAAGAAACCGGGGCCCGTCCCCGGTTTTTTGTGTCCGTAAATCGAGGTAGGCAGCATGAATCGACCGTGGCAACCCAGTGCAACCATCGACGCTCTGCGTCGGCGCGCGGGCATTATCAATCGTATTCGCGAGTTCTTTGCCGAGCGTGGTGTGCTGGAGGTGGATACGCCCAGCCTGTCGCATGCCGCAGTCAGTGATCCGTTTCTGCACCCCTTTGCCACCGAGTATGTCCCGGAGGGCGGCGGCCAGGCGGCGATGCTGTATCTGCATACCTCACCGGAATATCCGATGAAGCGTCTGCTGGCGGCGGGCAGTGGTGCGATCTGGCAACTGTGCAAGGTCTATCGCAACGGCGAGATTGGCAGGCGGCATAATCCTGAATTCAGCATGCTCGAGTGGTATCGCCCAGGGTTTGATCACCATCAGCTAATGGATGAAGTTGATGCGCTGGTGCGCGCGGTGCTTGCCGGCGAGTCGGCGCGGCGGGTTACTTATGCCGCCGTGTTTGCCGAGCATACCGGTCTGGATATTCACCAGTGCAGTGATGCCGACCTGCAAAGCCTGGCCGCCGCGCGCTGCGGCTTTCAGGGTGAGTTGTCGCGCGACGGCTACCTGAATTTGCTGTTTTCCGAATGTGTCGAGCCCCGGTTGCAGGCGCCGACCCTGGTCTACGCGTTTCCCGCTTCGCAGGCGGCGCTGGCGCGGGTTGTCGAGGGCGATGATCGGGTGCCGAGCGCCGCGCGCTTCGAAATGTTCGTCAAGGGCATGGAGCTGGCCAACGGCTACTTCGAGCTGACTGATGCCGATGAGCAGTTGCGGCGCTTTGAGGCAGATCAGGCGCAGCGCGAGGCGCTGGGTATTGCGGCATTACCGATCGACATGCCACTGGTAGACGCGTTGCGCTCTGGCATGCCCTCGTGCGCAGGTGTGGCGCTGGGGGTGGATCGGCTGGTGATGCTGGCGCTGGGCGCCAGCACGATTGGTGAGGTTATCGCGTTCGATACGCAGCGTGCCTGAGGATCAGGCAAGGCTGCCCATCAGTTGCCCCATCTGCACACTATCCCCGGCCTTGAGGGTTTCGTTCCAGCGCATCGCATCTGGGCCGAACAGCACGATAGCGGTTGAGCCCAGTTTGAAGCGGCCCATCTCGTCACCTTTTTCCAGGCTCGGTGCGGCCTGGCCGTAGGCGGTGCTGCGCAGCGTGCGGCTGGGCGGGGCAACCAGGCCAGCCCACACTGTCTCAACCGATGCAACGATCATGGCGCCGACCAGAACCAGTGCCATCGGGCCTGCCTCTGTATCGAACAGGCACACCACGCGCTCATTGCGGGCGAACAACTCCGGTACGTTCTCGGCGGTCGTCTGGTTGACCGAGAACAGTTTGCCCGGAACGTAGATCATTTCCTTCAGGGTGCCGCCCAGGGGCATGTGTACGCGGTGGTAGTCCCTGGGTGAGAGGTAAACGGTAGCGAATTCTCCGCCCTGGAATGGTGCTGCCAGCTCGGCGTTACCGCCGAGCAACTCCTGCACGCTGAAGCTGTGCCCCTTGGCCTGGAAGATACGGCCGTGTTCGATCTTGCCGAGCTGGCTGATGGCGCCGTCGGCCGGGCAGAGGATGCCACCCGGGGTTTGATCCAGCGGGCGGGCATTGGGCTTGAGCGCGCGGGTGAAAAAGTCGTTGAAGCTGCTGTAGGCAGTCGGGTTCTCTTCTTGTGCCTCGCTCATGTCGACCTGGTAGCGTTTGACAAACCAGGTGATGAACGGGTTTTTGACCCAGCCCCAGGTGCAATTGGCCAGGCAGCCTGCCAGACGCGAGAGCAGGTGGTGCGGCAGCAGGTACTGAAACAGGATAAACAGACGATCAGGCATGGTGCTTCCTTAAAATTCTACTGCGGTGTCTGGATGGTTGCCCCACTCGGACCATGAGCCTGCGTAGGCTTTGACGCGCGGGTAGCCCAGCAGCTTGGCTGCCAGATAGGTGAAGCCGGAACGGTGGTGCGTCTGGCAGTGGGTGACGATTTCCTTGTCCGGTGTGATGCCCAGCTTGAGCAGCTGTTCGGCCATGTCCGAGCGCATGCGCAGGCCTCGCTCGGGGTCCATCCCGGCAGTCCATTCAAAATTGACTGCGCCGGGAATATGGCCGCCTTTGCTGGCGACAACCTTCTCACCACGGTACTCGTGTGGCGAGCGAGCATCCCAGATGACCCGGTCGGGATTGTGCAGGTCTGCCATCAGCTGCGCCAGAGTGATGGTGTGGTCGTTGTTCGGTGTAATTGTTGGCGTCGTGGGTGTGGCCAGCTGCGGTGCACTTTCCAGCGGCAGCCCGTCTTCGATCCAGGCCTTGAGGCCGCCGTTGATATAGCTGTAGCGGGTGTGACCAATGCAGTCGAGCATCCAGATAAAACGCCCCGCCCAGCCTCCACCCTCGTCGTCATAAACGACATAGTGGAGATCGTCACGGTGACCCAGCTCGGCAAAAATGGCCTGCAACTCGGGCAGGCCGGGCAGCGGGCCCGGACGTGGTGCGGGTGAGGCGGTACGTGCGGGCGCAAGATGCACGGCGCCGGGAATATGCCCTGCCTGATATTGGGCCGTGCTGCAGAGATCAACCAGGCGGACCTGTTCGCTGTTCAGAGGCAGCGGTAGCTCAGCGGGTTCAATCAGTAGTGGCAGCGTAAGGGATGCCATGAACAAGGTCTCCTGCAGTGGAGCAAACTGGCGCTCCGTCAAAAAAAGGGTGGATGCTAGGCGCGTTGCTTGAGGTGAAGCAAGGCTTTATGCAGACATTCGGCGGTTTTAACCACGGCCTGCTGGCGTTTGCTGTCAAGTGGCTGGGGGCTGCCGTTACTGACATAGATCAGACCGACCAGCTGCTCGTTGTGGGTCAGGGGCGCCAGATAAAAGATACTTCCTGCGCCGAGTTCGAGCACCTTCTCGGGCATGGCGCCAGGCGCTTGCTGCGGCTGTACCTCATGGCAGCTGGCGCTGCGTAGCCACGCGGGCCAGTGACCTTCGCGGCTGCTGCCCACGGCTGTCCCAGACAGCGGCTGCCCTGAGGCAAAGCCGCTGGCAACGGCAATTACCAACTGATGGTTGCGAGCGCTGGAGAGGGCGATCCAGCAGGTCGTAAGGCCGAGCCCCTTGATCAGGGCGTGTTGCGCGCATTCGAGCAGTTGGGCCAGGTTGCCGAAGGAGTCGGGTTGTTTGCTCAGGCGCAGGCACAGGCTGCGCCAGAGATCCGGATCAGCTGATCGCGGCTCTGGTCTTGCCGGCTCGGGTTGTGCTTTGGGCGGCGCCCCGGTGCATGCTGCAGGCGTCTTGCCTGTCGCGGGGGGCGGTTGCGGAAGCGTGCTGGCAGGAAGAAAAATGTCGTTGCTGCAGCGCGTAAATTGGTCATGCGCACTATTGACGGCGTTCTCGTGCGTCAGGCGCTGGGCGTCAGCGACCTCAATATTGAGATACAGGGCGCTCAATTTCTGCCAGCGGGACGTATGTCGGTTGTACCAGCTGTGATGGGTGCCCAGCGCCATGCCATTGGCGATCAGCGCGCTATTGGCGGGCTGGGTCAGCCAGCGGTAAAGCTCCCGGTCGCCGTCGAGTTGGGCTTGCTGTTCCTGCGGATGAGCGCTGTCCCGCGCTACGCGAAGAGCCTTGACCATGGTACGACGATTGGCGTTAAGCGAGCGGTACCCCTGCAGGATCCAGGGCGGCAGCCACCAGTCCTGCGCTACCAGCTGAACCAGCTGAAAGCCGTTTGCGGTGGTATCGGCAATCTGGCGCCGGCTGACGCCGTCAGGCAGAACGCCGTCATTCAGTCGCTCCCACTGTTCGAACAGGTGTGGCTTGAGGTAGGCAAGTGTCCACAGGGGGGAGAGAAACAGCAGGGTCGCCAGTGACATCTCGTGCCACAGCCGGGCAATGCGGTTTGCAAACAGCCCCTGGGCCTGGCTGACAGCGTGTTCGCTTATGCTCAGGAGCTGCCGGTAGGCCCAGGGCAGTTGATCGGGTTCGACCACCGGAATGCCCTTGAGCAGGTCTGCAATGCGCTGGGTCCCGAGTAATGAGCAGGCCTGTTCCAGCGTCAACACGTCCACATCCCTGTTGCGCGCTGCGGCACCGGCTGCGCGGCAGATATGCAGGGCCGCCACCGGGGCGCGCATGATCGCCTGGGTCAGCTCGTTGATGCTGAGCAGGTCACCTTCCAGCTGTTCCACCAGTTGTCTTTGCTGGTCGCGAGTGATCGGCAGCACGCATGCGTTCAGTTTCTGACGCAGCTCGCCGATAACCTCTTTACTACCGATGTTGGGGTGTGTGCTCATGCGCTTCACAGCTTTATACTAGTCTTCTGCACGACTATAACTCGAATGGCAGCAGTTTGCTGCTCTGCGCGGTGATGCGCACCGGCTTGTTCTGGATACCTCGAATATATGTTGAAAATTGGTGGTTTCGTTGTCGTCATCGTCAGTGTTCTGGGGGGGTTCCTGCTGTCCGGCGGGCATATCGCCGCACTCTGGCATCCCTTTGAAATCCTCATCATCGGTGGCGCCGCATTGGGGGCCTTTCTGGTAGCCAACAGCATTGAGGTGGTGAAAAAGTGCCTTGGCGCGGCGCCGGCCATCATTTTCGGGCACCGCTTTTCCAAGCCGTTTTATCTGGATGTGCTGGGTCTGCTGTACGAGGTGCTGAACAAGAGCCGGCGCGAGGGCATGATGGCCATCGAGCAGGATATCGAGGAACCGAACGAGAGCCCGATCTTCAGCAAGTATCCAGCCATTCTCAAAGATCGGATGATGACCGAGTTCATCTGCGACTATCTGCGCATTATGTCCACCGGCAATATGGCTCCGCATGAGCTGGAAGCGCTGTTTGACGTGGAGATTTCCGCGATTTCCGAAGAGCTTCAGGAGCCGTCGCATGCGGTGACCCGTGTAGCCGATGCCCTGCCCGGGTTCGGTATCGTTGCTGCTGTCCTCGGTATCGTTATCACCATGAGCATCCTTGGGGATGCGGACAAGGCAGAGATCGGCGAGAAAGTGGCCACCGCGCTGGTGGGTACCTTCCTTGGTATTCTGGCTGCCTATGGTTTTGTTGGCCCCTTCGCCACGGCCATGGGGCATACGGCCCACGAAGAGGCCAACACCTACGAGGCGATCAAAATGACGCTGGTTGCCAGTGCCCAGGGCTTGCCGCCGGCCCTGGCTGTCGAGTTCGGGCGCAAGTCGCTGCTGCCGGAGCATCGACCCAGCTTCACCGAGCTGGAAGATTCGGTGAAGGGACGCTAAGCGGTGGATAACAATCAACCCATTATCGTCAAGCGGGTGACCCGCAAGGAAGCCGGTCATCATGGCGGGTCATGGAAGATCGCCTTCGCCGACTTTGCCGTAGCGATGATGGCGTTTTTCCTTGTCATGTGGCTGGTGACCGTCGCGACTCCGGAGCAGTTGCGCAATATTTCCGGTTACTTCAACGATCCTGTCGGCTTCAGCGAGGGCGGCAGTCCTTTTGCCATTGATCTTGGCGGCTCCCCTGCGGTGGCGCCGGAGCGGACCCTTAACAAGACCGAAGACCCCGAGGATCAGCAACTGATTGACGAAGATTCTGCCCGGCAGTTGGCCGATCAGATCGAGCGCCAGGATATGGAGGCTCTGCTGCAGGAGTTGCAGAATCAGATCGACAATGAACCTGTGTTGCAGCGCTTCAAGGATCAGATTCTGATCGAGATTACCCAGGATGGTCTGCGCATACAGATCGTTGATGCCGAGAATCGGCCAATGTTCTCCAGCGGCAGCGCCCAGTTACAGCCGTATTTTGAGGACATTCTGCTCTCGCTCAGCGATACCATTGCAAAGGTGAACAAGAAGATCAGTATCAGTGGGCATACGGATGCGCAGCCCTTTGTCGGTCGCCGTGGTTACGGCAACTGGGAGCTGTCCAGCGAGCGCGCCAATGCGGCACGCCGCACCCTGCTCGCGGCGGGCTATCCCGAACAGCAGGTCGCGCGAGTAGTCGGTTACGCGGATTCGGCGCTGTTCGACCGTGATGATCCTCTGAGTCCGACCAATCGGCGCATTGATATCGTGGTGCTTAACCGGCATGCCGAAGAGCAGATGCTTGAGGGTGTCGAGGCGGCCGGGGCGCAGGTGCCGGACGAGCCGGTTGTGCCTGAGTCTGAATCTGAGCAGTCCGAGCCTGAGCCTGCAGAGCCGGCTGTCGAACTCCCGGTTGAGCCTGAAGAGCTGCAAGAGGCTGCGCCGGTTGATCAACCGGCTTCAACCGAGCCTGCTCGCGAACGACGTCTAAACCTGTTCGATAACGCCGAGCCGATCAGGCGTCTGCAGCAGTGAGGCGGCTCAGCCGGTAAGGGTCGAGAGGATGTGGCGATAGCTGCTCATGCGAATGGGCGATATCGCTCCGGCCTCAACCGCCTGAAGCAGGGCGCAACCAGGTTCGTGCAGATGCTGACAGTCGCGGAAACGGCAGTGGCCCAGAAACGGGCGGAACTCGATAAAGCCCTCCAGCAGTTCGTCGTGCGAAATATGCGTCAGGCCGAATTCGCGAATACCGGGCGAGTCGATCAGGTCGCCGCCCGCCGGGAAATGAAAGAGCCGGGCCGTTGTTGTGGTATGAGTGCCTTTACCGGTGCTTTCGGAAAGGGCACCGACGCGTAGATCCTGGCCCGGCAGCAGCGCGTTGATCAGGGATGACTTGCCGACCCCCGATTGCCCGACAAAGACACTGGTGTGGTCTTTCAGCTCGGCGCGCAGCGTGTCCAGACCATCCCCCTCGTCGGCGGACAGCAACAGGGTGTGATATCCCAGCTGACTGTAGTCATCCAGCCACTGCAGCAACTCGGGATCGGGGCTGTTTTTCAGCAGATCCGACTTGTTCATTACCAGCAGCGGCTCGATGCCGGCCTGCTCGGCGGCAACCAGATAGCGGTCGATCAGGTTGGTGTAGGGCGTCGGCAGGGGAGCGAAGACGATAATCAGGCGGTCGACATTGGCGGCAACCGGCTTCAGCTGGCCGCGTTGATCGGGGCGGCAGAGTTCGGTCTGGCGCTCCTGCTGCGCGACGATAACCCCGCCTTGCTGGTTGTCTGGCCGCCAGATAATACGGTCGCCAGTGACCAGTGCCGGCAGGTTGGCGCGTCGGTAGCAGCGTCGAATCTGGCCGGCCAGCTCGCCGCTGGTGGCTTCGACGTCAACCTGAACGCCAAAATGCGCAATCACCAGGCCGGACTGCTCGGGGCCAAGGTCGCCACCGACCAGGCTTTCCTCAGCACGTTCGGCGCGACGTTCGGCGCGAGCTGCGCGCTCGTCCTGGATTTTCTGGATGCGCCAGTTCTGGCGGCGGGTAAGATTTCGTTTGGCCATGGGCTCTGCGTCTGAATAATCGGCGGCAGTTTAGCACGCTGCAGTTATACTGCAGCCATCGCGCGTTTAGCGCGCCTTTACGCCTAGCCAGGAGCTCCCATGCAACACCCTGACAACCTGATCTGGATCGATCTTGAAATGACCGGCCTTGATCCGGACAACGACGTCATCATCGAGATTGCGACCATTGTCACTGACCCGCAGTTGAATGTGCTGGCCGAAGGGCCGTCGCTGGCGATCAAACAGCCCGATGCATTGCTCGATGGTATGGATGAATGGAATACCCGGCAGCATGGTCAATCCGGGCTGACCCGCCGGGTGCGTGAAAGCACTATCAGTCCGGCTGATGCCGAGCGGCAGACAATCGACTTTCTGTCCGCCTGGGTTCCGGCGGGCAAGTCTCCGATGTGCGGCAACAGCATTTGCCAGGACCGGCGCTTTCTCTATCGGGGTATGCCAGAGCTGGAGAAATACTTCCACTACCGCAACCTGGATGTCTCGACCCTGAAAGAGTTGGCGGCGCGCTGGGCGCCCGAGGTGAAGAACGGCTTCAAGAAGCAGAGCAGTCACCTGGCGCTGGACGACATTCGTGATTCGATCGCCGAGCTGAAACACTACCGCGAGCACTTCATCAAGTTTTGATAGTCAGCTTGCGCCGTGCTGTTCAAGCGCCCAGCGAACATGCTCACGAACCAGCTCTGAGGTATCGGCGCGCCGTCGTTTAAGGGCTTCGACGACCGGGATACTGGTGGTGGCGTTGCCCAGCCCTACGGCGAGATTGCGCAGCCAGCGTTCATGGCCGATACGGCGTATCGGCGACCCCTCGGTACGTTGCAGAAATGTCGCCTCGTCCCAACTGAACAGCTCGACCAGGTCCGCTTGATCGAGCTGGTGGCGCGGGCTGAAGTCGGGCTCCCCGGTTGGCTTGGCAAACCGGTTCCATGGGCACACCAGTTGGCAGTCGTCGCAGCCAAATACCCGATTGCCCATGGCTGCTCGCAGGTTTTCGGGGATCGCGCCCTTGAGCTCAATGGTCAGATACGAGATGCAGCGCCGGGCATCCAGCACGTGCGGGCCGACAAAGGCGTCGGTCGGGCAGCGCTCCAGGCAGGCCGTACATTTGCCGCAGTGTTCGGTTTGCTGGGGCGAGTCAGTCGGCAGCGGCAGATCGGTGTACAGCTCGCCGAGGAAGAAGTAGCTGCCGGCCCTGCGGTTTATCAGCATGGTGTTCTTGCCGATCCAGCCGAGCCCTGAACGGCTGGCCAGTGCGCGTTCCATTACCGGGGCGCTGTCGACGAATGCCCGGTAGCCAAACGGGCCTATCAGTTCCTGTATGCGGTCGGCCAGTTGCTGAAGGCGACGCCGGATCAGTTTGTGGTAGTCGCGGCCCAGCGCATAGCGTGAAATGTAGGCAGTGTCCGGGCTGGCCAGGCGCCTGGCCATGGCTGCGTCGGCAGGCAGATAGTCCATGCGCACGGAGATAACCCGTTGCGTGCCGGGCACCAGCTCCGGCGGCCGCGTGCGTTTGCTGCCGTGGCTGGCCATCCATTCCATCTCGCCCTGATAGCCGGCATCAAGCCAGCGTTGCAGCCACTGTTCATGCTCGCCAATATCAGGCGCGCTGATGCCCAGCTGCTGGAACCCCAGATCCTGCGCGAAGACGCGAATCTGCTCAGCAAGTGCCTGGTAGTCTGGTTGGTCGGACATGATGATGTTGGGGCTGGCTGTCTGGAATCTCGTATAATTGTGCCAGACAACCCCTGCAGGAGCCTATCAATGTCCGACCCGATGCCAGCGTGGGTGCATTCCCGGCAACAGACGCGCCAGCTTGATGCCGCCCTTATCGCCTCTGGTATTGCCGGGATCGATCTGATGCAACGCGCCGCAATGGCGGCATGGCAGGCGGTGTTTGCACGCTGGCCTGATGCAGGCTGCATCACTGTGTTGTGTGGCTCCGGCAATAATGCCGGCGATGGCTATCTGATTGCCCGTCTGGCGTTGCTGGCGGGATGGCGGGTGCAGGTGTGGGCCGTGTCGGCACCGGAGCGGTTGGTTGGAGATGCTGCACTTGCCTGGCTGCAGGCGCGGGACGCCGGCGTGCCGATAGCTAACTGGTTTTCCGGCGCGACACTGGACGGTGTATTGGTTGACGCGCTGCTGGGCACCGGGCTGACCGGCAGTGTGCGCGCGCCCTTCGCCGAGGCCATCGCAGCGATTAACGGCGCCCGCTGCCCGGTATTGTCTGTGGATGTACCCAGCGGACTCGACGCCGATCGGGGCGTTGCGCTGGGTGTGGCAGTGAAGGCCGATGTCACGGTTACCTTTATTGCCTTAAAGCTCGGTCTGCTGACCTCACAGGGGCCCGACCTGTGCGGCGAGCTGGTGTATGCGGCATTGGCTGATCCGCTGCCGAGTAACGTGCCGGCTGCGTTGGAGCTGCTGCAATGGTCGCGTTGGCAGGGCTGTCTCCCTGCGCGCATGAAATCTGCCCACAAGGGGCGTTTCGGCCACCTGCTGCTGGTTGGTGGTGGGCCCGGAATGGGTGGGGCCATCATGCTGGCGGCGGAAGCCGCGTTGTGCAGCGGAGCCGGCAAGGTCAGCGTGGCCACCTCTGCCGAGCACGTGGCACCCTTGCTGGCGCGCTGTCCTGAGGTAATGGTGCGCGCGGTTGCTGATGCCGAGGCGTTGGCGCCCTTGCTGGCAACGGCCGATGCGCTGGTGTTGGGGCCGGGGCTTGGGCGCTGTCCCTGGGCTGAACAGATGATCTCGGCGTGCCTGGATGCCGCGTTGCCGCGGGTGCTGGATGCGGATGCGCTGAACCTGCTGGCCTGCCAGTCCGCCATGCCCGAACTGGGTGCCGATACCGTGATCACTCCCCATCCGGCGGAGGCTGCCCGGTTACTGCGGTGTTCAACGGCCGAGGTGCAGGATGATCGTTTGGCTGCGTTGCAGCAGCTGATCGAACCTCTGGGCTGTCACGCGGTTCTAAAGGGGGTCGGTTCCCTGGTTGGCAGTCCCGCCCGCTTTGAAATGTTGCCGGGGGTCTGTGCCGCGGGTAATCCGGGGATGGCGGTAGGCGGCATGGGTGACGTGCTGTCCGGTTTGTTGGGTGCGCTGCTGGCGCAGCGCGTTCCCGCGGGGCAGGCGGCACGGTATGCTGTGCTGGTTCATGCCCTGGCCGGCGATCTGTTGGCTGGGGAGTTGGGGGAGGTCGGCATGCGTGCCGGCGAAATGATGCCTGCCATGCGCAGGGTTTTGAATCGGCGGGGCGTTGAATGAAGCTGGAGCTGCATGCGGTGGGGGAAGATGCCATGACAGCGCTTGGCGGCGATATTGCCAGGGCGCTGGAAGGGCGGGGGATCGTCTATCTGGAGGGTGACCTCGGGATGGGCAAGACCACGCTGAGTCGCGGCATCATCCGGGCTCTGGGCCAGCAAGGGCCGGTCAAGAGTCCTACCTACACGCTGGTCGAACCCTACGAGCTGGGTGAGGTGAACGTCTATCACTTCGACCTTTATCGCCTGGCGAATCCGGAGGAGCTGGAGTTCCTTGGTGTTCGTGACTACTTTGACGGTGAGAACCTGTGTCTGATCGAGTGGCCGGCGAAGGGGCGGGGGGTTTTGCCAACAGCCGACCTGACGATTACCATTGGCGCCGAGGGTGAGGGGCGTCGTCTGACGCTCGTTGGGCAAACCACCCACGGTGAACTGACGTGTCGACGGATTCAACAGATGCGGAGTGAAGGCTAGCGTGGCGCGCATGAACGCAAGGAAAGGCAGCCGGTTGGTTGCGGGTGGGGTGCTGTTGCTCCTTGGCCTGCTGTCAGGCTTTGTGCAGGCTGCCGATATCAAGAGCGTTCGCCTCTGGCGCGCGCCGGATAATACGCGTCTGGTATTTGATCTCAGTGGTCCGGCTGAACATACCCTGTTTACCCTGTCCAATCCCGAGCGGATTGTCATCGATATCAGTAATGCCCGTCTGATGGCTGATACCAGCGCGCTGGCGCTGGAAAATACGCCGCTTCGTGGCTTGCGCGCTGCACCCCGCGATGGTGACGGCCTGCGTGTGGTGCTGGATCTGTCCGAGCAAGTCAATCCCAAGAGTTTTGTGCTGCCGCCCAACCAGCAGTACGGTGATCGTCTGGTTGTTGACCTCTTTGATAACGGTCGCCCGACTGCTTCCCTGCCGCAACCGGCGGCGCCATCGGCATCTCCCCTGCCGCAGACACCGACCCGCTCTGCGGCCGAAGCGGGCAATCGCGATATCGTGATTGCAATTGATGCCGGTCATGGGGGGGAAGATCCCGGAGCCATCGGGCACGGTGGGGCTCGTGAGAAAGAGGTCGTGCTTGCTATCGCACGCGATCTCAAGCGCCTGATTGATGCAGAGCCGGGGTTCCGCGGGGAGCTGGTGCGTACCGGCGACTACTTTATTCCGCTGCGTCGACGCACGGAGATCGCTCGCCAGCACAACGCCGACCTGTTTGTCTCGATTCACGCGGATGCCTTCACTCGCGCCAGTGCCAATGGCGCCTCCGTATTCGCCCTGTCTGACCGGGGTGCGACGTCGGAGACGGCGCGTCTGCTGGCAGATCGGGAGAACCGCTCCGATTTGATCGGCGGCGTGGGTGGCGTCAGTCTCGACAACAAGGATCAGGTGCTGGCCAGCGTCCTGCTGGATCTGTCCATGACTGCCACCCTGTCTGCCAGTCTGGATGTGGGGCAACAGGTGCTGTCCTCGGTTGGTCAGGTCAATCGTCTGCACAAGCCAAGGGTGGAGCAGGCCGGGTTCATGGTGCTCAAGTCGCCGGACATCCCGTCGATTCTGGTGGAGACCGGCTTTATCTCCAATCCCGGCGAGGCGCGCAAGCTGGTTACCCGCAGCCATCAGCAGGCCATGGCCCGGGCCATTTATACTGGCGTTAGAGGCTATTTCCATCGCAATCCTCCACCAGGTACGCGTATCGCCGCGCTGAAGGCGGGCGGGCAGCTGGCACAAGGGCCCAGGCAGCATACCGTCCGCCGTGGTGACAGCCTGTCTATGATCGCGAACATCTATCAAGTCTCGCTGGCGAGCCTGCGCGCGGCCAATGATCTTTCTACCGACCAGATCCGGGTTGGCCAGGTGCTGAATGTGCCGGCCAGCAGCATGCTGGTCCAAAACGAACGCTGATATGTCCCGAATTCAATTGTTGAGCCCGCGTCTGGCCAACCAGATCGCGGCTGGTGAGGTCGTTGAGCGTCCGGCATCGGTTATCAAGGAGTTGCTTGAAAACAGCCTGGATGCCGGTGCAAGGCGCATCGACATCGATGTTGAACAAGCTGGCGTCAAGCTGCTTCGTGTGCGTGATGATGGCTCCGGGATCGAGCAGGATGATTTGCCGCTGGCGCTGTCTCGCCATGCAACCAGCAAGATTCGTGATCTGGACGATCTGGAAAGAGTCGCCACGCTTGGCTTTCGGGGTGAGGCACTGGCATCGGTCAGCTCGGTATCGCGTCTGACGCTGACGTCCTGTCCCGAAGGCGGCGATCAGGCCTGGCAGGTCGAGACCGAGGGGCGTGACATGGCCCCGAACATCCGACCTGCCGCGCATCCGCAGGGTACGACTGTCGAGGTGCGGGACCTGTTTTTCAATACGCCGGCTCGGCGCAAGTTTCTGCGTACCGAAAAGACCGAGTTTGCTCACCTGGAAGAGGTGGTCAAACGACTGGCATTGTCGCGTTTCGATGTGGGTTTCAATCTGCGGCATAACGGCCGTCCGGTGTTCAGCTTGCCGCCGGCACGTACCGAACAGGAGGCGCGTCGCCGCGTGGCCACGGTGTGTGGTCCGGCGTTCGTTGAACAGTCGCGCTTCATCGATCATGAGCGCAGCGGCTTGCGGCTGTGGGGATGGGTGGGCTTGCCGACGTTCTCGCGCAGCCAGGCCGATCTGCAGTATTTCTTTGTTAACGGCAGAATGATTCGCGACAAGCTGGTGGTGCACGCGGTACGCCAGGCTTACCGCGATGTGCTGTTCAACGGGCGGCATCCAACCTTCGTGCTGTTTATGGAGCTGGACCCTGCTGTGGTCGATGTAAATGTGCATCCGACCAAGCATGAGGTTCGCTTCCGGGACGGCCGGATGGTGCATGATTTTCTGTTCAGCACTCTGTACCGGGCGTTGGCTGATCAGCGTCCCGGCGATCAGTCGGCAGGGGAAGAGGGCGAGGGAGGCGGCGCTCCGGCGTTGAATCCGGTGCAGGCGCAGCCTGCCGTCAGTGGCATTGATGCGGGCGTATTTTCAGGGCAGCAGCGAATGGCGCTGAACGAACCGCCCGCCCGCTGGGAAGCTGGAACCATGCCGTTGCCCGGTCAGCAGGTGCAGTCAAGGCCTCCGGCCGGTACCGGCGCAGCCTACGCCGGTCTGTACGGGGCACCAGCGGCTGACGCAGGCCTGCCCGATAGCGGCAAGGACGAAGCCATTCCGCCGCTGGGTTATGCGGTCGCACAACTTCATGGGGTGTACATCCTTTCCGAAAATGCGGCCGGTCTGGTTGTCGTGGATATGCATGCTGCCCACGAACGCATTACCTACGAGCGGCTGAAGCTGGCGATGGATCAGGAGGGGCTGCGCAGTCAGCCGCTGCTGGTCCCGGAAACCCTTGCGGTGAGTCAGCGGGAAGCTGATTGCGCGGATGAACATGCGGACTGGTTTGCGCGGCTGGGCATGTCGTTGCAGCGAATGGGGCCCGAATCGCTGGCCATCCGCGAGGTGCCAGCCCTGTTGCGGCAGGCGGATGCCGAGCAGCTGGTCCGTGATGTGCTGAGTGATTTGCTGGAATACGGCACCAGTGATCGTATTCAGGCGCATCTCAACGAGCTGTTGGCGACCATGGCCTGCCATGGTGCCGTGCGCGCCAACCGGCGTCTTACACTGGCGGAAATGAACGGATTGCTGCGGGATATGGAGCAGACCGAGCGCAGCGGGCAGTGCAACCACGGACGCCCGACCTGGACGCAGCTCAGCATGGCTGAGCTGGACAAGCTGTTCCTGCGGGGGCGCTGAGTATGAGCGTGCCAGACAGCGACGCATCGGCCGTGCGTCCGCCGGTCATTTGTCTGATGGGGCCAACCGCCTCGGGCAAGACCGAACTTGCCATGCATCTTTACGACCGGTTTCCGTGTGAGCTGGTCAGCGTTGACTCGGTGCTGGTCTACCGTGGGATGGATATCGGTGCGGCCAAGCCTGATGCTCAGACGCTGCAGCGTTATCCGCACCATTTGATCGATATTCTTGACCCGGCCGAGGCCTATTCTGCCGCGCGCTTTCGGGATGATGCGCTGGCGTTGATGCGCGATATTACGGCGCGGGGCAAGGTGCCGCTGCTGGTGGGCGGGACCATGCTGTATTTCAAGGCATTGACCGACGGCCTGGCAACGATGCCTTCGGCCGATCCGGTGATACGGGCCAGGATCGAACGCATGGCGCTGGAGGGTGGCTGGGAGACGGTGCACGCTGCGCTGGCCGAGGTCGATCCCGAAGCTGGAGCACGCATTCATCCGAACGATCCGCAGCGGATTCAGCGGGCGTATGAGGTATTTCTCAGCAGTGGTATTACACTGAGTCAATGGCACCGTCGCCAGCATGCAGAAAAAGCCTCGGGGCAGGCGCCGGAGAGCGGTGTTTTACCTTATACTGTGCGCTATCTGGCGGTCGCACCGCAGGAGCGTTCGGTGCTGCATCAACGAATTGCCGAACGTTTTTCGCTGATGTTGCAACAAGGGCTGCTTTCCGAGGTCGAAGCGTTGCATGCGAGAGGGGATCTGGATGTCGGTATGCCCTCGATCCGTGCGGTTGGCTATCGGCAGGTCTGGGATTATCTGGAAGGGCGGCTTGATTACGAGCAAATGCGTGAGCGCGGCATTATTGCGACGCGGCAATTGGCCAAGCGGCAGTTTACCTGGTTGCGCGGTTGGCATACTTCAATCGAGTGGCTCGACAGTCTCGATCCGAAAAGGTTTGAGCGGGCCTTGAAAGTGCTGGATACCGTCGCAATATAGGCGTGACGTTTCTGCCAGTTCCCTGTCTGTTCGCGGTACATGCCTGCTCGTCTTTTGGATAATGGACAGGCCGGCCAAATTGCATTGTTATGATGCGTAAAAATTATACGGTTTCCATGAAAGGAGTGAGGCAATGTCAAAAGGGCATTCTCTACAAGACCCTTACCTGAACGTTCTGCGCAAGGAACGTGTTCCGGTATCCATTTATCTGGTTAACGGCATCAAGCTGCAGGGTCAGATCGAATCTTTCGACCAGTTTGTCATTCTGCTGAAGAATACTGTCAGTCAGATGGTTTACAAACACGCCATTTCTACCGTCGTTCCGGGTCGTCCGGTACGTCTGCCGACCCAGCCCGGTGCTGACGACGCTGAGGTTGGCAATCCCTGATGATGCAGGAGGCCTGATTGTTTTTTGAGCGTCATGAAGGGGGTGAACGTGCCATCCTCGTTCACCTTGAGGGCGTTGATGAACAGCGTCGTGAAGACCCGCATGAATTCATCGAGCTGGTGCGTTCGGCCGGGGCTGAAAATGCAGGCTTCCTTACCATCACGCGTCACAAGCCCACGCCGCGATTCCTGATCGGACCTGGCAAGGTCGAGGAATTGCGGGCGCTGGTCAAGGCCAGTGAAGGCGAAGTGGTGATCTTCAATCACACACTGACACCGAGTCAGGAGCGCAACCTCGAGCGTGAGCTTGAGTGTCGTGTGCTTGACCGTACCGGCCTGATTCTCGATATCTTTGCCCAGCGTGCCCGGACCCACGAGGGCAAGCTGCAGGTGGAACTGGCCCAGCTTGATCACCTGAGTACCCGCCTGGTTCGCGGCTGGACCCACCTTGAGCGTCAGAAAGGCGGTATTGGTCTGCGCGGGCCGGGGGAAACCCAGCTTGAAACCGACCGCCGCCTGTTGCGTGTGCGGATCAAGCAGATCAACAAGCGCCTGGAGAAGGTGCGCAGCCAGCGCGATCAGGCCCGTCGAGCTCGTCAGCGTGCAGAGATTCCGGTGGTGTCGCTGGTGGGCTATACCAACGCCGGCAAGTCAACGCTGTTCAACGCCCTCACTACCGCTACCGTCTATGCGGCTGATCAGCTGTTCGCTACCCTGGATCCGACACTTCGACGCATTGAGCTTGACGACGTCGGGCCGGTCATTCTCGCCGATACGGTGGGTTTTATCCGCCATTTGCCGCACAAGCTGGTTGAGGCTTTCCGCGCGACACTTGAAGAGTCAAGCCAGGCCGATCTGCTGCTGCATGTGATTGATGCGGCGGACGAGGAGCGCGAGTCCAACATGGAGCAGGTGCTCGCGGTGTTGGGGGAGATCGGTGCGCTCGAGTTGCCCATGCTGGAGGTCTATAACAAGATCGACCTGCTGGATGACTTCGAGCCGCAGATTCAGCGTAACGAGGACGGTGTCGCGGTACGCGTCTGGATCTCAGCGCAGAAGGGGCTTGGGCTGGAGCTGCTGCAGCAGGCAATCGCCGAGCGGGTGGGTGATGAGGTGGTGCACGCGCAGATTGTGCTCGAGCATGCCGAGGCGAGACTGCGTGCCCAGTTCTATGCTGTGGGGGCGGTGCTGAGCGAGCAGGTCGGCGACGACGGACGCCAGCAGTTGAATGTGCGCCTGCAGCGCAGTGATTTCAATCGGCTGCTCAAACGTGAAGGCTGGTTGCCCGAGCAGTTTCTGCAGCAACATACTTTGCAATGAAAGTGCGAGGGCGCGGTTCGCGTCCGTCGCGCCCTTTACGGTAGGATGTCACCCGGTTACGGGGCAACTCCCTGACCTTGAACGTTACAGACAACGGAGAACGCTATGGCCTGGAATGAGCCTGGTGGCGGCAATAATTCAAACGACCAGGACCCTTGGGGTAGCGGCGGCAATCGCGGCGGTAATCGCGGCGGCAAGCAAGGTCCGCCGGATCTGGACGAGGCGCTGCGCAAGTTGCAGGACAGCCTGAATAATCTGTTTGGCTCGGGCAAGCGCAGCGGTAATGGCGGGTCTGACCGCGGTAACGGCAGTGGTGCTGGTGTTCCCGGCTGGATCTGGGGGCTGGCGCTGGTTGTGGTGCTGGGTTTCTGGGCGTTCAAGGCTGTGTATATGGTCAATGAGCAGGAGCAGGCCGTGATTCTGCGCTTCGGTGAGTATCACCGGACCGTCGGCCCTGGTCTGCACCTGTATTTCCCGCCAGTGGAAAGCAAGTTTCAGCGCAATGTCACCCAGGTGCGTTCCTATCGCCAGAAGGGGCAGATGCTGACCGAGGACGAGAATATCGTTGAGGTGCCGGTCGCAATTCAGTACCGCATTTCCAATCTGGAAAACTTCGTGCTCAAGGTGGAAGACCCGGAAACCAGTCTGCGCCACGCTACCGAGAGCGCCGTGCGTCATGTGGTGGGTTCCACGCCGATGCACCAGGTGTTGACCGAGGGTCGTGAGCAGATGGCGGTAGAGGTGACCGAGCGGCTTCAGCGTTATCTTGATGCCTACAACACCGGTATTACCGTCACTCAGGTAAACATCGAGAATGCCCAGGCACCGGCCGAGGTGCAGGATGCTTTCGACGACGTGATTCGTGCCAAGGAAGACGAGGTGCGTGCTCGCAACCAGGCTGAAGCCTATGCCAATGGCGTTATCCCGGAGGCCCGTGGTCGCGCCCAGCGCATGCTCGAGGAAGCTAGCGGTTACCACGATGAGGTGATCGCGAGGGCAGAGGGTGAAGCTCAGCGCTTTGATCTGTTGCTGGAGCAGTATCAGGCTGCGCCGGGCGTGTTGCGCGAGCGTCTTTATCTGGACGCCATGCAGGATGTGTTGAGCAACACCAGCAAGGTCTTGATCGCGGGTGGCGAGGGCAGTAACAACCTGCTTTACCTGCCGCTGGACAAGATGATCGGCCAAGGTGGTTCGACATCATCTGCTACCGGTGCTTCCAGTCTGCCGTCGATGTCGCAGGGCGACGCTTCGACACGCTCAACTACATCGCAGCAGCGCGATCTGCGTTCCAGGGAGTCTCGCTGATGAGTAACAAGTCTCTGATGGGTTTAATTGGTCTGCTGGCGGTAGTGATCGTCGGCTGGAACAGCTTCTTCGTGGTCAACCAGACCGAGCGCGCCATCGTGCTGCAGTTTGGTAAGGTTGTGCAGAGCGATGTAGCGCCTGGACTCCACTTCAAGCTGCCGTTCGTGCAGGAGGCGCAGATTTTTGATGGTCGCCTGCTCACCCTCGATACCGCCACCCAGCGTTACCTGACGCTGGAGAAGAAGGCATTGATGGTGGACTCCTATGCCAAGTGGCGCGTTGCGGATGTTCAGCGTTTCTACACTGCTACATCCGGCCTGCGTGCAATCGCGGAGGAGCGTTTGTCGCGTCAGCTCGAATCTGGTCTGCGTAACGAGGTGGCTCGCCGCACGTTGCATGAAGTGGTTTCGGGTGAGCGGGACCAGTTGATGGCTGACATCACCGCGACCCTCGACGAGAATGCTCGCCGCGAGCTGGGTATCGAGGTTGTGGATGTTCGGGTCAAGGCCATTGATCTGCCTGCTGAGGTCAACCGCAGCGTCTTTGATCGCATGAGTACCGAGCGTGAGCGTGAAGCGCGCGAGCATCGAGCCAAGGGCGCGGAACTGGCAGAGGGTATTCGTGCAGATGCGGATCGTCAGCAGCGCGTAATTTTGGCTGAAGCCTTCCGTGAGTCCGAAAAGATTCGTGGTGATGGTGATGCCAAGGCCGCAGCCATCTATGCCGAGGCGTATAACAAGGATCCTGAGTTCTACTCCTTCACGCGTAGCCTGCAGGCCTATCGTGAGAGTTTCGCGGAGCGGTCCGACATGCTGGTGCTGGATCCGGAAAGCGAGTTCTTCAGATACATGCAGGGCAATCAGGCCAATCCCTGACAGGCTGACTAGAGCCATGAAACGGGTCACCCGACAGGTGGCCCGTTTTGCTGTCGGCGTAACGTTAAATTGGCTGAATGCCCGGGTGTCTGCTGCGTAAAACGTGTTACACTTGCGCAGCCGGGAAATCCCGGCTTTTTTGTGACCGCTCCACGCCTATGGCTGGCGGGTCGGCGCTGGAAGAGGCTCGCATGTGGCAGGATTTTCTTACCGCGCTGTGCCTGGTGCTGGTACTCGAGGGTATCCTGCCCTTTCTGGTGCCTGAGCGCTGGCAACGAATGATGAGTGGTATCGGCGACCTGAGTCCGCGTCAGGTTCGGCTGGCAGCGCTTGCCAGTATGGTGCTCGGTACCCTGTGTCTGTATCTGGTTCGCCAGGTGGCGTGATGTGGGCAGGGCTATAGTCCTCCCCCTCGTCACCCTGTATGAAAGGTTCTGAAAATGCCTACTGTAGATCGCTGGTTGCTGCCCGATGGCATCGACGAGGTGCTGCCCCGCGAGGCGGTGCGTATCGAGTCAGCCCGTCGGCAGTTGCTGGATCTGTTCTCCCGCTGGGGCTATGACCTGGTCATCACCCCGCATATCGAATACCTCGAATCCCTGCTGACTGGTGCCGGTCACGATCTTGAACTGCAGACGTTCAAGATGATCGACCAGATGTCCGGGCGCATGCTCGGCTTGCGGGCGGATATTACCCCTCAGGTAGCGCGCATCGATGCGCACACGCTGGGGGCGGAAGGGCCTTCCCGTCTCTGTTACTGCGGTAGCGTACTGCATACCCTGCCACGACCGCTGTCTACCTCTCGCAGCCTGATTCAGCTGGGTGCGGAATTGTACGGGGACGCGTCGAGTGCCAGTGACATCGAAGTCATTTCCCTGATGCTTGAGACCATGGCGGTCTGTCGGGTAAAGGGTGTTCACCTGGACCTCGGGCATGTCGGTATCTATCGTGGTCTGGTGCAGGCTGCAAATCTGGACGAGGCTACCGAGCAGGCACTGTTTGATGCGCTGCAGCGCAAGGCGCCCGATGAGGTGGCAGCTCTGGTTGGAGGTCTGCCGCAGGCGTCTATCGGGGCCATGCTGTGCAGTCTGGTTGAGTTGTCCGGTGGGGTCGAGGTGCTTGACCGGGCCCATGCGTTGCTCGATGGGGCGCCCGAGTCGGTCATGGCTGCGCTGGATGATCTGGCCGAGGTTGCCCAGGTACTGACGCGTCGGTATCCGGGTGTGCCGCTGTATTTCGACCTGGGTGAGTTGCGTGGCTATCATTACCACACCGGGGTGGTGTTTGCAGCGTTTGTACCAGGTATCGGTCAGAGTGTGGCTCAGGGTGGTCGTTACGACGATATCGGTCGCGACTTCGGTCGTGCCCGTCCGGCCACCGGCTTCTCCACTGATCTGCGTTTTCTGGTCCAGCGCGGCGAACTGCCTGATGCCGGCGTCCCTGCTTCAATTTGGGCGCCGCACAGCGCTGAGGCGGATTTGCAGGATGTGGTTGCCGGGCTGCGGGCTCAGGGTGAGCGCGTAATAGTGGCGCTGCCCGGGCAAGGGGATGCCGAGGCTGCGCAGCATGGCTGTAGCCGGCGGCTTGCCTATTCGGGCGGTGGTTGGCAGGTAGTCGAACTGAATTCGTGATTACAAGGCCGAAAGGTCATTTTATTTCTAGTGAGGCATGGGCTGAACATGGGTAAGAATGTTGTCATCCTGGGGACCCAGTGGGGCGATGAAGGCAAGGGCAAGATCGTCGACCTGCTGACCGATCAGGTGTCTGCAGTAGTGCGTTATCAGGGCGGGCATAACGCCGGTCACACGCTGGTAATCGATGGTGAGAAAACCGTACTGCACCTGATTCCTTCCGGGATTCTGCGTGACAACGTCCAGTGCTTTATCGGTAACGGCGTTGTGCTGTCGCCCGAAGCGCTGCTCAAGGAGCTGACCGAGCTTGAGGCCAAGGGTGTGCCGGTTCGCGAACGTTTGCGCATCAGCCCGGCCTGTCCGCTGATCCTGCCTTATCACGTAGCCCTGGATCAGGCGCGCGAGAAGGCTCGCGGCGAAGCCAAGATCGGTACTACCGGTCGCGGTATCGGGCCGGCCTACGAGGACAAGGTGTCGCGTCGCGGCCTGCGCGTGGCGGATCTGTTCCACCGCGAGCGTTTCGCTGCCAAGCTGGGTGAGGTGCTCGACTATCACAACTTCGCGCTGCAGCATTACTACAAGGTTGATCCGATCGATTTCCAGAAAACGCTGGATGAGGCGATGGGCTATGCCGAGTGGCTGGCACCGTTGATGACCGATGTAACCTCGCGCCTGCACGAACTGCGTCGCGAAGGTGCGAATATCATGTTCGAGGGTGCTCAGGGTTCGCTGCTGGATATCGATCACGGCACCTATCCCTTCGTTACCAGCTCCAACACTACGGCTGGTGGTACTGCGACCGGTTCCGGTTTTGGTCCGCTGTATCTGGATTATGTGCTGGGTATCACCAAGGCCTACACCACGCGCGTGGGCTCCGGTCCGTTCCCGACCGAACTGTTTGACGATGTGGGTAGCCGGCTTGCCGAGCGGGGTCACGAGTTTGGTTCGACAACCGGTCGCGCTCGCCGTTGTGGCTGGTTCGATGCAGTCATCCTGCGCCGCGCCATCGAGATCAACAGTATCAGTGGCCTCTGCCTGACCAAGCTGGACGTGCTGGACGGTCTGGATGTGATTCGTATCTGTGTTGGCTATCGCAATGCAGCCGGTGATGTGCTTGAGGCGCCGACCGATGCAGACAGCTACATTGGTCTGGAGCCGGTTTACGAGGATATGCCGGGCTGGCAGGAGTCTACTCTGGGCATCAAGACCATTGAGGGGCTGCCGGCTGCCGCGCGTGCGTATATCGCCCGCATCGAAGAGTTGGTTGGTGCGCCGATCGATATTATTTCGACCGGCCCTGATCGCAACGAAACAGTGATTCTGCGTCAGGTATTCTGACGCGGTTATTGGTTCGGTGCTGAAAAGGCGTCCTGCGGGGCGCCTTTTTTGTTTGGGGTGCCTGGCGGTCTGCGCAAGAGGGTGGCGGTGTTGCGTGTTGTCTGCGGGGGAGGGGATTTGCAGGCATAAAAAAACCGAGCGCAAGGCTCGGTTCTTTTATGAAATTGGTGCCCAGGAGAAGACTCGAACTTCCACGGCCGTGAGGCCACTAGCACCTGAAGCTAGCGTGTCTACCAATTTCACCACCTGGGCGATTTACTACTGTTGAAAATCAGGAGAAGATAATCCGATTTTCGAAATTGGTGCCCAGGAGAAGACTCGAACTTCCACGGCCGTAAGGCCACTAGCACCTGAAGCTAGCGTGTCTACCAATTTCACCACCTGGGCATGTCATGCGGACCTGCTATGCTGAACCGAAGTTCGTTGCAGTAGCTGTTTCCTGCTGACGGCGCGAATCTTAGATAGTCCCGGCGCACTTGTAAACCCCTGGCACGGAAAAATTATTTTTTTAAACAGGTGCATGCAGGCTTCATTTTCGGTTCAATAGGGCCCTATGACGAAAAAGACGAAATCCCCCGGTTCGACCTCTCGGTCGACCACCTCAAACGCTTCCCCCGATCTCGATTTGACCAAGGACTGGAGTCATCTCGACCCGGAAGCTCGGCGCGAAGCCGAAAAGTACGATAACCCCATTCCGAGCCGCGAACTGATCCTGCATCTGCTGGAGTCCCGTGGCGCGCCTGCGACCCGTGCGCAGCTGCAGCAGGAGTTCGGTCTGTCCGACGAAGACAGTATCGAGGCGCTACGCCGCCGTCTGCGCGCCATGGAGCGCGACGGGCAGGTAATCTATACCCGTCGCGGCGCTTATGCCCCAGTCGACAAGCTGGATCTGATTCCCGGGCGTATCCAGGGGCATCGTGATGGCTTCGGTTTCCTGATTCCCGACGACAGCAGCGGTGATATTTTTCTCGGCCCGTCGCAAATGCGCCTGGTCTTCGACGGTGATCGCGCGTTGGTGCGCATCACTGGGGTCGACCGGCGCGGGCGCAACGAAGGTGCGGTAGTCGAAGTGATCTCCCGCGCGCACGAAATTCTGGTTGGCCGGTACTACGAGGAAGACGGCATAGGCTATGTCGTCGCCGATAACGCCCGTATCAATCAGGACGTGCTGATTGCTCCCACCGCCAAGGGCGGTGTAAAGCATGGTCAATATGCCGAGGTACGCATCACCCACTGGCCGACCCCGAGTCGTCAGGCCCAGGGTGAGGTCATTGAGGTGGTGGGCGACTATATGGCGCCCGGGATGGAAATTGAAGTTGCGCTGCGCAGTTACGATATCCCCAGCGAGTGGCCCGAGGCGGTGTTGAAAGAGGCCGCTCTGCTGAAAGATCATGTGGTCGAAAAGGACAAGCAGAAGCGGGTTGATCTGCGCCATCTGCCGCTGGTCACCATTGACGGCGAAGATGCGCGTGACTTTGACGATGCGATTTACTGTGAGCCGCATAAGGCCAGCGGCTGGCGTCTGTTCTCGGGTGGCTGGAAGCTCTATGTTGCCATTGCGGATGTCTCGCACTACGTGCCGCTGGGCTCGGCGCTGGATGAAGAGGCCGAGCTGCGAGGTACCTCGGTCTACTTCCCCAGTCAGGTCATTCCGATGCTGCCTGAGGAGTTGTCCAACGGGCTGTGCTCGTTGAATCCGCATGTTGATCGCCTTGCCATGGTCTGCGAAATGACCGTGTCGAAGAGTGGCGAGCTGACTGACTTCGAGTTCTACGAGGCGGTTATCCACTCGCATGCGCGCCTGACCTATAACAAGGTCTCCAGCATGCTTGAACATCCGCGCAGTCGTGAAGGCAAGGCGCTGCGTGACGAGTATTCCGAGGTGGTTGCCCATCTGGAAAACCTGTATGAGCTCTACAAGGCCCTGGCCAAGGCGCGCCAGGGGCGCGGGGCGATCGATTTCGAAACGACCGAAACGCGTATGGTGTTTGGAGATGATCGCAAGATCGTCGAGATTCTGCCGACAACGCGCAATGATGCGCACAAGATTGTCGAGGAATGCATGCTGTGCGCCAATGTGGCGACTGCGCGCTTCCTTCAGGAGCTTGAGCTGCCGGGGCTGTATCGTGTGCATGACAGTCCGCAGGCGGAAAAAATCGAGCGTTTGCGCGAGTTTCTCAACTCGCTCGGCCTGAGTCTGACCCGCAAGAAGGGTGATCCGACGCCGGAAGACTATGCAGCAGTGCTCGCGCGTGTCCAAGGTCGTCCCGATGCCCAGTTGATTCAAACGGTGATGCTGCGCTCGCTCAGCCAGGCGGTGTACAGCCCGGACAATGCCGGGCACTTTGGTCTCAACTACGAGGCCTATACCCATTTCACCTCGCCCATTCGTCGCTATCCGGACCTGCTGGTGCATCGCGCCATTCGCAGTGTCATCCGCTCGCGTCGTAATACCTCTCTGGTACGTCGCGCCGGCGCCGGCGTGATTCCGAAGGCGAAAATCTATCCCTATGACCATCAGCGTCTGGTCGAGCTGGGCGAGCAGTGTTCCCAGAATGAGCGGCGTGCCGACGAGGCGACTCGGGATGTGGTGAGCTGGCTCAAGTGCGAGTTCATGCAGGATCGCGTCGGTGACAGTTTTGATGGTTTGGTTACTGCGGTCACCAGCTTTGGGTTGTTCGTCGAGCTCACAGATATTTATGTAGAAGGGTTGCTGCACATTACGGCATTGCCTGCCGACTACTACGAATTTGATGCGGTGCATCACTCGCTGATCGGCGAGCGTTCCGGTCGCCGCTTCCGTTTGGGCGACTCGGTGCGGGTTCAGGTGGCCAGAGTTGATCTTGATGATCGCAAGATCGACTTCGAGATGGCGGCAGATGCGCCACAGGCCCCTGTGGAACGTCAGGTATCGGCCAGTCGCGCCATGCGTGAAAAGCTGCTCGCTGATGCCCGTCGTGCCGCCGGAGAGGTGGCGCCGCGTGGCAATGCGCCGCGCAAGGGGCGCTCCGACGCCAGCACCGGCAAGCCGGGAGGGGGTTCGCGGAGCAAGACTGCTCGGCCCGCAAAGGCGCCTGCTGGTGGCAAGGCAGATGGCAAGGGTGCGGCGCCGACAAGTCGCGGCCCGCGAAAGCGCAAGGCGCGATAGGGTGAGTGCAGTTTGATGAGTGATCTTGAACGGGTGTTCGGCGTCCATGCCGTGCAGGCGCTGATTGAGCGTTACCCCAAGCGCGTCAAGCGTCTGATAATTCAGTCCGGTCGTCTGAATGAGCGTCAGCAGCGGCTTTTGTCCGAGGCGGAACAGGTCGGACTGAGTGTTGTTCGTTTGGCGGTTGATGAACTGGATGCCCAGGCAGATGGCGTTCATCAGGGCGTTCTGGCAGAAGTATCGCCCAGTCAGCTGTGGTCCGAGGAGATGCTGGGACATCTGCTGGACAGGCTCGATGGTCCGGCATTGCTGCTGGTGCTGGATGGTGTGACTGATCCGCATAATCTCGGCGCCTGCCTGCGCAGTGCGGATGCCGCCGGGGCGCACGCCGTGATTGTGCCCAAGGATCGCTCCGCGACCCTGAATCCGACGGTACGCAAGGTGGCCTGTGGCGCAGCGGAGACTGTGCCACTGGTGGCTGTAACCAACCTCAGTCGTACGCTGAGGCAGTTGCAGCAGCGCGGACTGTGGGTGGTTGGTACTGCCGGCGAAGCGGAACAACTTATTTATGATGTGGATTTCACCGTTCCGTCGGTGATTGTTATGGGTGCGGAGGGCGCGGGTATGCGTCGTCTGACCCGTGAGCACTGCGATTATCTGGCCAAGCTGCCGATGGCCGGCAGTGTCAGCAGTCTCAATGTCTCGGTCGCTACCGGCATCTGCCTGTTTGAAGCGGTACGCCAGCGCGGGGCATCGAGCTGATCCGGATGCCGACGGTGCCGAGGGCGCCGTCGGTGTAACTCAACCCTTGCAGGGTAGCTAGCCCCCACCCACACTATTGGCTTCCAGCTTCCAGCTTCCAGCTTCCAGCTTCCAGCTTCCAGCTTCCAGCTTCCAGCTTCCAGCTTCCAGCTTCCAGCCAAGAATTGCGTCTTGCTGGCATTTCCCTTGCAAGCTCGGCGGCCGTTCACTATGATGTGTGCCCCAAACCCTATGTTCCACTCCTTGCCAGACTGTTTGGGCAGCTGGCTATAACCCGTAAGGAGCTTGTATGCGTCATTACGAAATCGTATTTCTGGTTCACCCGGACCAGAGCGAGCAGGTTAACGCGATGGTTGAGCGTTACACCAAGCTGATCGAAGAAGACGGCGGCAAACTGCACCGTCTGGAAGACTGGGGCCGCCGTCAACTGGCTTACCCGATCGACAAGGTTCACAAAGCTCACTACATCATGATGAATGTTGAGTGCAGCGCCAAAGCACTGGAAGAGCTGACTGAAAACTTCCGTTACAACGATGCCGTTATCCGTAACATGGTCATCCGTCGTGACGAAGCCGTTACCGAACAGTCCGACATGCTCAAGGCTGAAGAGAGTGGTCGTGGTGAGCGTCGCGAGCGTCGCGAGCGCAACGACGATAATGACTCCGGCGATAACGCTGACAGCAACGACACCGATGACAACGGTGACGACGAGTAAGTTTTTTCAGTTCCCATTCCAGAATTAAGGAGACGCTGCCATGGCACGTTTTTTCCGTCGCAGAAAGTTCTGCCGTTTCACCGCTGAAGGCGTTAAAGAGATCGATTACAAGGATCTCAACACTCTGAAGGCCTACGTTACCGAGACCGGCAAGATTGTCCCGAGCCGCATTACCGGTACCAAGGCTAAGTACCAGCGTCAGCTGGCCGTTGCTATCAAGCGCGCCCGCTACCTGGCTCTGCTGCCTTACACCGACGGCCACGGTCGTTAATTGGTAGCCAAAAGTAATTGATCAGGAAACCGAATCGGCATGCAGGGGCTGGCTGAGTTCATCATGCGCGGTCGCAGACAAGCCACACTGGTGGTGGGTTTGTCGGTCGCAGTACCCATGCTGTTCTGGTTTGGTGCGGTGGCAATGGCGTTGGTGCTGTTGCGCCGCGGGTGGTCGGAAGGCCTCCCGGTGCTGGGTTGGGCGTCCTTGCCTGCAGTTGCCTGGGCGCTGTTGGGTGATCCTACCCCGCTGATGGTGTTGTTGGGCTGTTCGGCGTTGGCGCTGTTGTTGCGCCAGCGCAGTGAGTGGTCACTGGTGACGATGGCGACTGCGCCGCTCGGGCTGGTTTTTGCACTGGTACTGCTGGTTACCCTGCAGGGCCCGTTGCAAGAGGTGGCAGATCAGATTCGCTCTGCGCTGCCGCAGATGCTGACCGAGTTGAGCGCAGAAATCGACGAGGCTGCACTGGCCCGCCTGCAGGCACTTATGGTGCCGCTGCTGGCCGGTTTGATGGGGGCTACCCACGCAGCCATGACACTGGTGTGCCTGATTCTCGCGCGCAGCTGGCAAGCCCGGTTGTTCAACCCTGGCGGGTTTCGCGACGAGTTTCACCGTTTGCGCTTGGCTCCGTGGATGAGCATCGTTTTGGCCTTGCTGGTGTTTGTTGGCCCGCAGTTTGATGGGCTGGCAATGCTTGCACCGATTGCCACAGTGCCGCTGCTGTTTGCCGGACTGGCGCTGGTGCATGGCGTTGTCGGTATCAAGCGGCTGGGTATCGGCCCGCTGGTGGTGCTTTACGCGACGCTGATTTTTGTCTGGCAAGTGCTGTACCCCCTGATCATGTTTTTGGCGTTTATTGATAGTCTGTTTGATTTCCGTTCCCGCTTGCAGCCGGCTTCCGGTGCCAGTGGAAACGATGACTCAAACGGTCAAGGTTGAATTTAAGAGGTCATCGCAATGGAAGTTATCCTGCTCGAAAAGATCGCGAACCTGGGTAACCTGGGCGACAAAGTCGCTGTCAAGGCTGGTTACGCTCGCAATTTCCTGCTGCCTTTCGGCAAGGCTACTCCGGCTACCGCTGAAAACGTTGCCGCGTTCGAAGCACGTCGTGCCGAACTGGAAAAACTGGCTGCAGAGAAGAAGGCCGAGGCTGACGCCCGTGCCGCTCAGCTGGCTGAACTGACTGTTACCATCGCCGCCAACGCTGGCGAAGAGGGCAAACTGTTCGGTTCCATCGGTACTCGCGACATCGCCGATGCCGTTACCGCAGCTGGCGTTGCCATCGAGAAGAGCGAAGTTCGTCTGCCCGACGGCGCGCTGCGCAACGTAGGTGAGTTCGATGTCGTCGTGCAGCTGCACACTGACGTTGAAACCACCGTCAAGCTGGTTGTTGTAGCCGGCTGATAACGGGTTGCACTGGCAGTGCTCGCCCGTGGCGGGTGATTTGCCGGTGCATTCTCGTTAGACTTGTCACACGGCGCCTGTCTCCGGACAGGCGCCGTGTTGCATTTCTGTACCAGCCGTTTTGAGCGCCCTTTCATGACTGACACACTGTATAGCGAACATCCGGAACTCGATCTGCAGACCGCAGCATTGAAGGTACCGCCGCACTCCATTGAGGCCGAGCAGGCTGTGCTGGGCGGGGTCATGCTGGACAACATGGCCTGGGAACGCGTTTCAGAGCTGCTCAGCGAAAGTGATTTCTATCGGCACGATCACCGAATGATCTTCAAGGCGCTGGTGCGCCTGGCCTCGCGCAACCAGCCATTCGACGTGGTGACGCTGGCGGAAGATCTCGACAAGGAAGGTCTGATTGATCAGGTGGGCGGGCTCGCCTATCTCGGCCAACTGGCCAAAAATACCCCTTCGGTTGCCAACATCAGCGCCTACGCGCAGATTATTCGCGAGCGTTCAACGTTGCGGCAACTGATCAGTGTCAGCACCGAAATTGCCGACACCGCCTTCAATCCCAAGGGAATGCAGGCGACCGAAGTGCTCGATGAAGCCGAGCGCAAGATTTTCTCGATTGCTGAAAGCCGCCCCAAGACCGGTGGCCCAGAGGGCGTCAACAGCCTGCTGACCAAGGCCATCGACCGAATCGACACCCTGTTCAACAGTGAAGGGTCGATTACCGGTCTGTCTACCGGGTTTACCGAGCTGGATAACATGACCTCGGGCCTGCAGCCGGCTGACCTCATTATTGTGGCCGGTCGTCCGTCGATGGGTAAAACGACCTTCGCGATGAACCTGGTCGAAAATGCGGTGATGCGCAGCGACAAGGCCGTGCTGGTGTTCTCCCTGGAGATGCCGGGCGAGTCGCTGATCATGCGTATGCTTTCATCACTGGGGCGGATCGATCAGACCAAGGTGCGTTCCGGCCGTCTTGATGACGAGGATTGGCCACGTCTGACCTCGGCGGTCAACATGCTCAACGACCGCAAGCTGTTCATTGACGACACCGCCGGCCTGTCCCCGATGGAGATGCGCACACGCGCGCGTCGTATCGTGCGCGAGCACGGCGATCTTGGCCTGATCATGATCGACTACCTGCAGCTGATGCGCATTGGTGGGGCCAGCTCGGAAAACCGGACCAACGAGATTTCCGAAATTTCCCGCTCGCTCAAGGCGCTGGCCAAAGAGTTCAACGTACCGGTTATTGCGCTGTCGCAGCTTAACCGCTCGCTGGAGCAGCGCCCGAACAAGCGCCCGATCAACTCTGACCTGCGGGAATCCGGCGCGATCGAGCAGGACGCGGACGTGATCATGTTCGTCTACCGTGATGAGGTCTATCACCCAGATACCCAGGACAAGGGTATCGCCGAGCTGATCATCGGCAAGCAGCGTAACGGCCCCATCGGCACGGCACGGATGGCGTTTCTGGGCAAATATACCCGTTTTGAAAACCTCGCACCCGGTTCCTATTCCGGCTACGGGGAGGAGTAAGCATGGCGGTCAGCATTCCGGTCGCGAAGCACCAACTGTTCGACTACCCGCGTTACTGGGCCGAGTGCTTCGGTCCGGCGCCTTTCCTGCCGATGAGTCGGGAGGAGATGGACCTGCTCGGCTGGGACAGCTGCGACGTGATCATTGTTACCGGCGACGCCTATGTCGACCATCCGTCGTTCGGCATGGCCATTATCGGGCGGCTGCTCGAGGCGCAGGGTTACCGCGTTGGTATCATCAGCCAGCCGGACTGGCACAGCAAAGATGACTTCATGAAGCTGGGCAAGCCAAACCTGTTTTTCGGTGTGGCTGCCGGCAATATGGACTCGATGATCAACCGCTACACGGCTGACCGCAAGGTGCGCTCCGATGACGCCTATACGCCCGGTGGCAGTGGCGGCAAGCGCCCGGATCGTGCCAGCCTGGTCTACAGCCAGCGTTGCCGTGAGGCTTTCAAGGACGTGCCGGTTGTGCTCGGCGGGATTGAGGCATCGCTGCGCCGCATTGCTCACTATGACTACTGGCAGGACAAGGTTCGCCATTCGCTGTTGATCGATGCCAAGGCCGATATTCTTCTCTACGGCAATGCCGAGCGGGCGATCGTCGAGGTGGCCCATCGTCTGAGCCGCGGCGAGCCGATCCAGAGTATTACCGACGTGCGTGGCACGGCCTTTGTGCGTCGTGATACCCCCGAGGGCTGGTTCGAGCTGGATTCGACCCGCATTGATCGCCCTGGCAAGATCGACAAGATCATCAATCCCTACGTCAATACTCAGGACACAGCAGCCTGTGCTGTAGAGCAGGCCAAGGGCCCGGACCAGCAAAGTGACGATGATGTTCAGGTAGTCGAGCTGCTGCCGCATCCGCGCCTGGAGCGTGACCGCACGGTGATCCGCCTTCCTGCGTTCGATAAGGTCAAAGGCGATCCGGTTCTCTATGCTCACGCCAACCGCGTGCTGCATCTGGAAACCAACCCGGGCAACGCCCGGGCTCTGGTGCAGCGCCATGGTGACCGCGATGTGTGGTTCAACCCTCCGCCAATTCCGTTGTCGACTGAAGAGATGGACTACGTGTTCGGTCTGCCGTACGCCCGCGTTCCGCATCCGGCCTATGGTGATGCGCGCATTCCGGCTTACGAAATGATTCGTTTCTCGGTCAACATCATGCGTGGCTGCTTTGGTGGCTGTACCTTCTGCTCGATCACCGAGCACGAGGGGCGCATCATACAGAATCGGTCACACGACTCGATTATTCGCGAAATCGAAGAAATTCGCGACCGCGTTCCCGGCTTTACCGGGGTGATTTCGGATCTCGGCGGGCCAACGGCCAACATGTATCGCATCGCCTGCAAAAGCCCGGAAATCGAGGCTGCCTGCCGCAAGCCATCCTGCGTGTTCCCCGGTATTTGCGAGAACCTCAATACCGATCACTCGTCATTGATCTCGCTGTATCGCAAGGCTCGGGATCTGCCGGGGGTGAAGAAGATTCTGATTGCCTCCGGGCTGCGTTACGACCTGGCCGTGGAGTCGCCGGAATACGTCAAGGAGCTGGTCACCCACCACGTGGGCGGTTACCTGAAGATTGCACCGGAGCATACTGAAGAAGGGCCGCTGACCAAGATGATGAAGCCGGGCATCGGCTCCTACGATCGCTTCAAACAGATGTTCGAGAAGTTCTCGAAAGAGGCGGGCAAGGAGCAGTACCTGATCCCGTACTTCATCGCCGCGCATCCGGGCACCACCGATGAGGATATGATGAACCTGGCGCTCTGGCTCAAGCGCAACGGCTTCCGCGCTGATCAGGTGCAGGCGTTCTACCCGTCACCTATGGCGACTGCGACGGCCATGTACCACTCGGGCAAGAACCCGCTGCGCAAGGTCACCTACAAGAGCGACGGCGTGAACATCGTCAAGGGCGAGCGCCAGCGGCGCCTGCATAAGGCTTTTTTGCGCTATCACGATCCGAACAACTGGCCGATGCTGCGCGAGGCGCTGACCAATATGGGTCGCGCTGATCTGATTGGCAACGGCAAGCATCAGCTGATTCCGGCATTCCAGCCCGCAGTGGCCGGATACCAGAGCGCCCGCCGCAAGAACTCGACACCCGCCGGCAGCAAGAAGGCCGGGCGCGTGCTCACCCAGCATACCGGACTGCCGCCGCGCGAGACTGGCGCGGGCAAGGGCGCAGGGAAGGGGGCCGGCAAGCCGTCAGGCGGAAGGCGCAAGCCGGCCCGTCGCGGATAGAGGCGACGGGGCTATTGTCCTGATAGCCGTTTTCGAATGGCCGTGAGCGCATTCTCTGCCTACAGTGATTATCAGGTGGCGTCGTCAGGCGCCGCTGCAATTCGCAGAGGGCTCCGTCATGCTGAACGAAATCTGGATGCGCTGGTGGGCCGACTATGCCGCCGCGTCGGCCTGTTAGAGGTGAGAACCTCAGAGCAGGGACAGGTCGCTCTCGGCTTTGAGTTCGCGCCAGTGTTGCAATTGTTCGCGTAACTGGCTCAGCTCCACCGGTTTTGCCATATGGCCGTTCATGCCGGCCTTGCGTGCCCGCTCGCGGTGCTCGGGAAGGATATGGGCGGTCAGGGCGATGATTGGAATCGGCTGGCTGCCAGTGCGTTGCTCCCACTGGCGTATGCGTTCGGCAGCGGTGAAACCATCCATCTCGGGCATTTCGCAGTCCATCAGTACCAGGTCAAAGGGCTGCTGTTGCACTGCCTCCAGCGCTCTGGCGCCGTTATCCACCGCTGTGGCAGACACCTGCAGCTTTGCCAGCATGCCGAGAATGACCTTGGTTGAAATCGCGTTGTCTTCGGCAACCAGAACCCTGAAGTGGTTTTCCTCCCGGGTCGCGACCGGCTGGTCGCGGTCACTGCTGTCCTGGGCCGGGGTACGGCGCTGTGCCCACTCGTCTATCAGAGTGGTGCGCAGGGTATAGCCGGCAACCGGTTTGCTGAGAATCCGGCGAATACCGGCATTGCGGGCAATGACCCGACTGGGTACCTGATTGATTCCGGTCAGCATGATGATCAGCAGATCGCTGTTTATGGTCGGGTCGTCCTTGATGCGGGCGGCCAGTTCAACGCCGCTCATGCCGGGCATCGACTGATCGAGCAGAATGATTTCGAACGGATTGCCCAGATTGGCCTGGCTGCGCAGCAGGGCCAGTGCCTCGCGACCGTTTGATGCGCATTGCGCGCGCATTCCCCAGGCTGCGGTCTGCTGTTGCAGAACCTTGCGGCAGGTGGCGTTGTCGTCAACGATCAGCACATTGCGGTCAGTCAGGCTGCTGCCATCCGTGTCTGCGTCAAGCCCTGCATCGATGCTGCTTGCCGGCAGGGTAAACCAGACGGTGGTGCCCTGGTCGTTGGCATACTTGATGCCGAGTTGGCCCTTCATCATGCCGATCAACTGGCGGGTGATCACCAGTGGCAACTTGCCGTCAGTATCGGACTGATCGAGGAAGCGGGTGACCTTGAAATCGCTGTTGAGCAGACTGTTGCACGCATCTTCCGGCATGCCGGCGCCGGTGTCCTGAATTGCAAAGCGCAGCTGAGGAGCGCCATCTTTCTGTTCCATTCCGACCACCAGCAGCACCTCACCCTGTTCCGTATAGTGCAGGGCGTTGGCAAGGAGGTTCATCAGGATCTGACGCAGGCGTGTAGGGTCGCCCTGAAGGGTGCGAGGTACCTCCGGGTGGACGAAGCCGATTAGTTCAATGCCCTGTCCTTCGGCGCGGGCGCGGTAGATATCGAGGCAATCGTTGACCAGCGCATGCAGATCGAACTGCACCCGTTCGAGGGTCAACTGACCGGACTCCAGCCGCGACATGTCGAGAATTTCGTTGATCAGGTTGAGCAGGTCGTTGCCGGAGCCATGGATGGTCTGCACGTAATCACGCTGTTTGGCGGACAGGGCGGTATCAAGCAGCAGTTCACTCATGCCCAGAACACCGTTCATCGGCGTCCGGATCTCGTGGCTGATACGTGCCAGAAACTCGGCCTTGGCGCGTTGCTCGGCACGCGCGGTTGCGCTGTCCTGGCGGTCGCGTGCGCGGCGACTGATGATTCCCTGCAGGCGGCGATAAAGGCTCCAGCTGTAACCCACCAGCGCACTCCAGAGCAGCAGCTCCGCCAGATAGGCCTCCGGCTGTTGCTGGCCAGCCATGGCCTCCATCAGGCCGTTACCCAGCAGCAGGCAGGTTGCACTGGTGAAGGGGACGTCCAAACGTTGCTCGCGGATGCTTACCCAGTACGCAAGCAGCAGCAGGGCCGCGGGCAGGCCGATGTGAACGGTATGGATGAGCAGACGCGAAAGCGACGGGAACACCGCGCAGCCAGCTGTCAGCAGTGCCGTTACGACCGCCGCTGCGTAAATGGCATGACGTCGATTGCTGCGGCTGTCGTTACCCAGCAGCGAGCAAGTCAGCAGGGCCAGCAGCGGATAGGCACTGAGATGAACGATTTCGCCGGGATGACCGTACAGTCGCGGCATAGCCTCGGCAATCCAGCTCAAACCGCTCAGGCTGCTGATCGACATCAGCAGGCTTGCACCGCCCAGCAGCAGGTGGAACGGGTCGCGTCCCAGCACGCCGTGCAACAGACAGTGCAGCACCAGGGCCAGCATCAGACCGACCAGTATGCCCTGGAGCGTCTGCTGCATGCTGTGGCGTGCCGAGGCTTCCTTGACATCCAGTAGCTCGATTCGGGTGCTCAGCGGGTAATCGTTCTGCAGGCGCAGAATCAGGGTGTCGCCAGCGCTGGTACTGGGCTCAAGCGGGAAAGCAAAGCCATGGAATGGCAATGGCCGGGTGTCGGCCGGCATCCGGCTGCCCGTGCGATAGAGGTGGCTGGCCTCGCCGTTTTGCAATCGATAGACCTCGATCAGCGCGATGCTGGGGTTTTCGAGGATCAGTAATCGGTTCTCGACATTGTCGAGACGGACTTCGACCCACAGCGCACCCGGTTTGCCGGGCAGGCTAAGAGGCGCGGAAGGTGCGGGTACGAAGCGGTTGGCGTAGCGGTTGGACAGGATGTCCTGCAGCAGCAGCTCGCCGCTGGCGTCGACATAGGTTCGATAAGCGGGCGTGCCGCTTTGTACCTTGTCGATCCAGGTAGTGAACGTGAAGGCAATACCCAGAATCAGGGCGAGTATCAACGAGCTGATCTGCTTCACGATTGAGTCCTGTCCTTGGTTCTGGTGTCCGGTTGATACAATGCGTTGGCCAGTATAGCGCAGCCATCTGCCTGCAGAAATGCAGCGGCCGGACAGTCTCCTGTCCGGCCGTGCCTTGTTCAGCTCTCCCGGGCGATGGCGCGGTAGCCGATATCGCTGCGGTAGAAGCTCCCTTTCCAGCTTATCTGTCGGGCCAGCTCGTAAGCGCCCTGCTGGGCGGCCTTGACGGTCTCGCCAAGCGCGGTGGCGCAGAGGACCCGACCGCCGCTGGTAACGACCTGGCCATCTTTCAGCGCAGTGCCGGCATGGAACACCTTGCCATTGTCGCTGACCGCCTCTTCCAGTCCGCTGATGACGTCGCCCTTGGCGTAGTCGGCAGGGTAGCCGCCGGCAGCCAGCACAACGCCGAGACTGCAACGCGGATCCCATTGGGCGCTGACCTGATCCAGGGTACCTGCATTGGCTGCTTCAACCAGGGTAACGAGGCTTGATTGCAGGCGCAGCATGATCGGCTGGGTTTCCGGATCGCCGAAACGGCAGTTGAACTCGATGACCTTGGGATTGCCGTCGGCGTCGATCATCAGACCGGCGTAGAGGAAGCCGGTATAGATGTTGCCTTCGGCAGCCATGCCGCGCACGGTCGGCCAGATGATCTGTTCCATGACCCGCTGGTGGACCTCGTTGGTCACCACCGGGGCAGGGGAGTAGGCGCCCATGCCGCCGGTATTGGGGCCGGTATCGCCGTCGCCAACGCGCTTGTGATCCTGGCTGGTCGCCATCGGCAGCACGTGTTCGCCGTCGACCATGACGATGAAGCTGGCCTCTTCGCCGTCGAGAAACTCCTCAATGACCACGCGTGAACCTGCTTCGCCGAAGGCGTTGCCGGCCAGCATGTCGCGCACGGCATCCTCGGCTTCCTGCAACGTCATGGCAACGATCACGCCCTTGCCAGCAGCCAGGCCGTCGGCCTTGATGACGATCGGTGCGCCTTTCTCGCGCAGGTAAGCCAGCGCGGGCTCGATCTCGGTAAAGTTCTGGTACTCGGCAGTTGGAATCTGGTGACGGGCCAGAAAGTCCTTGGTGAAGGCCTTGGAGCCTTCCAGTTGCGCGGCCCCGGCGGTCGGGCCAAAGCAGGGCAGGCCCTGCGCGCGGAAACGGTCAACAACACCAGCAACCAGCGGGGCTTCGGGGCCGACGATGGTCAGGCTGACATTGTCCTTGGCAAAGGCAACCAGCTTGTCCAGTTCCAGCACGTCGATGGCGACGTTTTCGCACTTGGCCTCAATCGCTGTGCCGGCGTTGCCTGGGGCGACAAAGACCTTCTCGACGCGCTCGTCCTGCGCCACTTTCCACGCCAGCGCGTGCTCACGCCCGCCGCTGCCGATAATGAGTACATTCATGTAACTCTCCTGTGGAGAGAGCTTCAAGCTTCACGCTGCAAGCGGCGCTGTTTGGGCGCTCTGCTTGCGGCTTGCAGCTTGCGGCTCAGGGATTAGTGACGGAAATGGCGCATGCCGGTGAAGACCATGGCCATGCCGGCTTCGTCGGCTGCGTCAATCACTTCCTGATCGCGCATGGAGCCGCCGGGCTGGATAACGGCGCTGATGCCCACCTTGGCGGCGTTGTCGATACCGTCGCGGAACGGGAAGAACGCATCGGATGCCATGACCGCGCCGGCGACCTGCAGGCCTGCGTGCTCGGCCTTGATGGCAGCGATGCGGGCGGAGTTGACGCGGCTCATCTGGCCGGCGCCGACACCGATGGTCTGGCGGCCCTTGGCGTAGACGATGGCATTGGATTTGACGAACTTGGCGACTTTCCAGGCGAACACCAGGTCGTGGATTTCCTGTTCGGTCGGCGCGCGTTTGGTGACCACCTTCAGGTCGTCTGCGGTGATCATGCCGATGTCTCGGCTCTGCACCAGCAGGCCGCCGTTGACGCGCTTGTAGTCCCAGTCTGCCTGGCGCTCGGTGCCCCATTCGCCGCATTCCAGCAGGCGCACGTTGGCCTTGGCGGCGACCGCAGCACGGGCTTCGGCGCTGATGCGCGGGGCGATGATGACTTCAACGAACTGACGCTCAACGATGGCGGCGGCGGTGGCACCGTCCAGCTCACGGTTGAAGGCAATGATGCCGCCAAAGGCGGATTCGCTGTCGGTTGCCCAGGCCAGATCGTAGGCTTTGCGGATGCCGCCTTCGTCTTCCGGGACCACCGCCACGCCGCAGGGGTTGGCGTGCTTGACGATGACGCAGGCCGGTTTGGTGAAGCTCTTGACGCATTCCAGCGCGGCGTCGGTGTCGGCTACGTTGTTGTAGGACAGTTCCTTGCCCTGCAGCTGGGTCGCGGTGGCGATGCTGGCTTCGGCCGGGGCAGCTTCCTTATAGAAGGCGGCGGCCTGGTGCGGGTTCTCGCCGTAGCGCATGTCCTGCACCTTGATGAACTGGCTGTTGAAGGTGCGCGGGAAGGTAGCGCGGTCTTCGGTGCTCAGGGTGTCGCGGGTCTGCTCAATGGTGCCGAGGTAGTTGGCGATCATGCCGTCGTAGGCAGCGGTGTGCTCGAACGCCTTCAGGGCCAGGTCAAAGCGCTGGGCGTAGGTCAGGCCGCCGCTCTTCAGGGCTTCCACGATGCTGTCGTAATCGCTGGCGTTGACGACGATGGCGACGTCCTTGTGGTTCTTTGCTGCGCTGCGAACCATGGTCGGGCCACCAATGTCGATGTTCTCGATGGCGTCGGGCAGGGTGCAACCGGGCTTGGCGACGGTGGCGGCGAACGGATAGAGGTTGACCACGACCATGTCGATTGGCTGGATACCGTGCTGCGCCATGACGTCGCCATCGAGGTCGCGACGACCGAGGATACCACCGTGGATCTTCGGATGCAGGGTCTTGACCCGGCCGTCCATCATTTCCGGAAAACCGGTGTAGTCGGCTACTTCAACAGCCTTGATGCCCTGTTCGCACAGCAGCTTGTAGGTGCCACCGGTGGAGAGGATTTCAACGCCCTGGGCGGTAAGCTCGCGGGCAAAGTCGACGATGCCAGTCTTGTCGGAAACGCTGATCAGTGCGCGGCGTACCGGCAGGCGGGTAGTTTGATCGGTCATCTTGGATCCAGGCTAGGTTCAAAAAATCAGCTTCAAGCTACAAGCCTCAAGCTTCAAGTGGAGGCAATTCTGGCTGGCAGCTTCAGAGCAGTCCGTACTGTTTGAGCTTCTTGCGCAGCGTTCCGCGGTTCAGGCCCAGCACTTCCGAGGCTCGCGTCTGGTTGCCCTTGACGTAATTCATCACGCTCTCAAGCAGCGGTGCTTCGACCTCCGAAAGCACCATGTTGTAGACGTCGGTAACGTCCTGGCCTTCGAGATGCTGGAAATAGTTGTGCAGGGCCTCTTCGACACTGTCGCGCAGCGTTCTCGGGGTGCGGATGTCATCAATCCCGGTTGCCGGGATGATGGATTGACTGCTGTCACTCACGGTGTGGCTTCCATCAGGTAGGGTGGTGTCGTAAATCATGCTGCCAGATCTCCTTCCAGCAGACGGGCGAAGTAATGCGCGATGGCGATGTGTTGCTGGTGCGCATCGGTAATGCGGTTGAAGTCCCTGCGAAACTCGGTGGCGCCAGGCAGGGTTTGCAGATACCAGCTGACGTGCTTGCGGGCTATACGGGCGCCGTGCTCGGCGCCGTAAAAGGCATGCAGTGCGCTTAGATGGTCGGTCAGAATCTGCTGCTGCTCATCCAGTGACGCGGGCGGAAGGTATTGGCCTGTACGCAGAAAGTGGTCAATCTCGCGGAAGATCCACGGGCGGCCCTGGGCAGCACGGCCAATCATGACGGCGTCAGCGCCAGTGTGCTGCAGGACCTGGCGGGCCTTGTCCGGGCTGGTGATATCGCCGTTGGCGAATACCGGGATACGGATGCTTTGCTTGACTGCGGCAATGGTGTCGTACTCGGCGTGACCGGTGTATAGCTCGGAGCGGGTGCGGCCATGCACGGCAAGCGCCTGAATGCCACTGTCTTCGGCAATCCGCGCTACCCGCAGGGCGTTGCGATTCTCCGGATCCCAGCCGGTCCTGATTTTCAGGGTAACGGGAATATCAACGGCCTGAACCACGGCCTCGCAGATGGCTGCAACCAGCGGCTCGTCGCGTAACAGCGCAGAACCGGCGGCCTTGTTGCAAACCTTCTTTGCCGGGCAGCCCATATTGATGTCGATAATCTGTGCGCCCAGCTCGGCGTTCATCCGCGCCGCCTGTGCCATCATCTCGGGATCGCCACCGGCAATCTGCACCGAGCGTGGCTCGGGCTCACCCTCATGCACCAGACGCAGACGTGACTTGCGGCTGTTCCACAGCCGGGTATCACTGGTCACCATTTCGGACACGACCAGCCCGGCACCCAGTCGCCGGCACAGCTGCCGGAAGGGCTGATCGGTAACGCCGGCCATCGGGGCCAGAATCACACGATTGGTGAGTTGATAGGGTCCGATACTGATCACTGCTGGTCCATCCCTGTACTGTCGGTTTTCAGTGCGGCTGGCGGGTCGCTGTATCCCGTCCGCTCTGGCTCAGGGCGAAGATGGGCGAAAAGGGCGCACATGATACCCGCAAAGCATGACCGGTTAAAGACTGTTCTGGGTGTTTTTTGTACAGCTGACCAGCGAGTTTAGGCCAATTGGCGGCACCGCGCGACAGCCAGCGGTGCGCGCCGACGAAAGGCTCAGGGCGTGACGAAGTCCAGCTGGTAACTGGTTGCCTGCTGGCTCGGGGCGACCATGCTCAAGGCGATATGTATCGGCGTCTGTGACGGCATCAGAGTGCGCCCCGCCAGCTCGCCGGCCAGGTACTCGGTGGGACGAAAGTCGCGGGTCGTTGTAACGCGGCCGCGGCTATCGCTGAATGCCATGCGGATGACCGGGAATGGCTGGTCGAAATCGGCTCGGTTGTAGATGATGAGATTGATGTCCAGCGTGTTCGGAAACTCCGGGTGCGGGCGGACCAGCAGGTTGCTGCTCCGAATCTGGCTGATATCGACGCGCGCCGGCAGGCGGCAGCCGGTAATCAGACAGATACTCTCCAGCGTGGGGCGCAACTGTGCATTGCGCGCCCACGCATCCAGGTTGTACAGCGCAGCCTGGGTGGCCAGAGCCGCTATTGCGAGCAGACACAGGATGCCCCACAGCCAGTTGTGGCGTGCGCGACGTCGGCTAAGTGGTGCTTCGAACGGCAAGGGCTCATCTTCCAGCTCCGGCAGGTGCAGCAGATCGCCAAAGGCCGGCTCTCTTTGTGCCGGTACGCTGTCCGTCTCCGTATCGGGCACCACTGAGAACGCGGGCTCCCTGCGATCACGGTGTATCGGCTCGTCGGTGTCGTCCGGTTGCGGCACGATGCGGTCGTCGGGCATGAGGGGAGTGGACGGCACCACCTGTGCCGGCGCTGAGGCGGTATCGTTGGTGGTCGAGCGACTGGCGCTTAACGGGCCGATATCACGCGCAGGTGGCGTCGCCAGAAAGGATTCGTCGAGATCCGGCTCATCTTCAATCAGTGCGTCAAGGCTGGTTCCGATCCTGGCGTCGGTTTTACCGCGGGCCGGCGTCACGTCATCTGCAGGGTCGACGTCGCCGGTTGCAGGGGGTGGGCTGCCCGCTGCAGATGGATTGATCTCGTCGAGAATGGACTCGTCCAGACCCAGGGCTTCCAGATCCAGGTCGTCCAGTTCCAGGTCGTCATGGATCAGAAAATCCTCCCGATGGGAGCTCGCGGGCCGTTCGGGCGCTGCCGGCAGGTCTGCCATTGCGCTCTGAGGCAAGGCGTTGAACACCTTGAGGCAGGCGCCGCAACGGACATGCCCTGCGGCGGCATGCAGTTGCTCATGAGTCAGACGAAAGTGCGTCTTGCAGAAGGGGCACTGGGTGACCTGCAGTTCACTCATGGATGGCCGGCTGTCCTGTTGCGGAGGTTTGCTGTTCGAGTCGGTATTCTGCCCGGATCAGGGGCGGGCTGTCACCGGCGACGGCCGCTGACCCGAATCCAGCCTTCCTGGTTGGCGACCGGGTCCAGCTCGAAGTCGTCGCGGTAAGCCTGCAGAATCTCGTCGGTCTGTTCCGCGAGGATGCCGGACAGGGCAAGCAGGCCCCCGGGTTTTACCAGGCTGGCCAGACGCGGCGCCAGGCTGACCAGCGGGCCGGCGAGTATATTGGCCACCAGCACATCAGCCGGTGTATCCGGCATCTGCTCGGGCAGATAGAGATCAAAGCGGTCATCGGCAACCTGGTTGCGCTGGGCGTTGTCGCGCGAGGCCTCGAGTGCCTGAATGTCGATATCGGTACCGACGGCGTGCTCTGCGCCGAGCAACAGGCCGGCGATGGCCAGGATACCTGAGCCGCAGCCGAAGTCGATCAGCGTCTTGCCCTGCAGCTGCTGTGCATCCAGCCACTGCAGGCACAGTGATGTTGTCGGGTGGGTGCCGGTACCGAACGCCAGACCGGGGTCCAGCAACAGGTTGACCGCGTCGGGCTCTGGCGCTGCATGCCAGCTGGGTACGATCCACAGACGCTCACCGAAACGCATGGGGTGGAAATTGTCCATCCAGCTGCGCTCCCAGTCCTGATCCTCGATTTTTTCCAGCTCGTGCGGCGGCAGCTCGGCTTGCCAGAGCAGGCGCAGATGCTGCAGCAGTGCTTCCGGGTCGGTGTCTGCTTCGAACAGCGCGAGCAGGTGAGTGTTTGACCACAGCGGGGTGGTGCCCAGGTCTGGCTCGAAGATGGGCTGGTCTTCGGCATCCATAAAGGTGACCGACACAGCGCCGAGTTCCAGTAGCTGATCTTCCAGCGTGGGGGCCTGTTCGGGGGTAATGGCAAGACGCAGTTGCAGCCAGGACATGGGGGCTCCTTTGGCGCAGCTTCAAGCGGCAAGCTTCAAGCTGCAAGATCAGCAGAAAAAGAAGGGGAGCGATAATTCGCTCCCCCGAATGGTGCAGATAATACGCTGTGAGCCTGCAGCTTGCAGTTACTTCCCTGCCAGCTTGTGCTCCAGATAGTGAATGTTGACGCCGCCCTTGCAGAAGCCGGGGTCGCGGACCAGTTCACGGTGCAGTGCGGTATTGGTCTTGATGCCGTCTACTACCAGCTCGTCGATGGCGTTGCGCATACGTGCAAGCGCTTCATCGCGCGTCGCGCCGTAGGCGATCAGCTTGCCGATCAGCGAGTCGTAGTTCGGCGGAACCTTGTAGCCACTGTACAGGTGGGAGTCGACACGGATGCCGTTGCCGCCTGGAGCGTGGAAGAAGGTGACCGTGCCGGGGCTGGGCATAAAGGTCTTCGGATCTTCGGCGTTGATGCGGCACTCGATGGCGTGGCCACGAATGACAACATCTTCCTGGCGAATGCTCAGCGGCTGGCCCGATGCGACAAGGATCTGCTCCTTGACGATGTCGATGCCGGTGACCATTTCCGAAACCGGATGCTCAACCTGTACGCGGGTATTCATTTCGATGAAATAGAACTCGCCGTTTTCATACAGAAACTCGAAGGTGCCTGCGCCACGGTAGCCCAGATCGATACAGGCCTGAACGCAGCGGGCCTGAACTTCGGCGCGCGCCTTCTCGTCGATGCCGGGTGCCGGCGCTTCTTCGATGATCTTCTGGTGACGGCGCTGCAGCGAGCAGTCGCGGTCGCCCAGGTGAACGGCATTGCCCTGACCGTCCGACAGTACCTGCACTTCCACGTGACGCGGATTGGTCAGGAACTTTTCCAGATAGACCATCGGGTTGCCGAAGGCAGCGCCCGCTTCAACCTGGGTCAGCTTGATCGACTTGATCAGCTCGGACTCTTCATGCACGACGCGCATGCCGCGACCGCCACCGCCACCGGCGGCCTTGATGATCACCGGGTAGCCGACGCGCTGGGCAATCTTCAGGCACTCGGCTTCGTCTTCCGGCAGTGGGCCATCGGAGCCGGGCACGGTTGGTACGCCGGTTTCCTTCATGGCGGCAATCGCGGAGACCTTGTCGCCCATCAGGCGGATCACGCTGGCGCTCGGGCCGATGAAGGTGAATCCGGAGTTTTCCACCTGCTCGGCAAAGTCTGCACGCTCGGCGAGGAAGCCGTAGCCGGGGTGGATACCGTCAGCGCCGGTGACCTCTGCAGCGCTGATGATCGCCGGAATATTCAGGTAGGAGTCGGTCGCCGGTGCCGGGCCGATGCAGACGGTTTCGTCTGCCATGGCCAGGTGCATCAGCTCGCGGTCGGCAGTGGAGTGCACTGCCACGGTTTTCAGACCGAGTTCCTTGCACGCGCGGATCACGCGCAGGGCAATTTCACCTCGGTTGGCAACTAGTACTTTTTGCATCTAAGCCTCCGGCCCGGGCTCAGGCGATGCTGAACAGCGGTTGATCGAATTCGACCGGCTGGCCGTTGTCTACCAGAATCGCCTGGACCACGCCGCTCTTGTCGGCTTCGATGTGGTTCATCATCTTCATCGCCTCGACGATGCACAGCACGTCGCCGGCCTTGACGGTCTGGCCCACTTCAACGAATACGGCCGCAGTCGGGGACGGCGAGCGGTAGAAGGTGCCAACCATCGGCGAGCGAACCAGGTGGCCACTCGGTTCGGCCGGAGCTGCTGGCTCGGCGGCCGGTGCGGCGGCCGGTGCAGGCGCGGCGGCAACCGGGGCCGGAGCAGGGGCTACCTGATACTGCGGTACCGGTGCGTGCTGGCTGTGACGGCTGATGCGAACCGACTCCTCGCCCTCATGTATTTCCAGTTCGTCGATGCCGGACTCTTCCAGAAGTTCGATGAGTTTTTTGACTTTGCGAATATCCATTGATGCATGCACTCCAGAGCAGGTTGCGTAATCAGTTTTGGTCGATCTTGTGTATCGCGGCTTGCAGGGCCAGCTCGTAGCCCTTGGCTCCCAGACCGCAGATCACTCCCTCGGCTACGTCCGAAAAGTAGGAGTGATGACGGAAGGGTTCGCGCTTATACACGTTGGATAAGTGAACTTCGATGAATGGGATGCTCACTGCGAGCAATGCGTCACGTATTGCGACGCTGGTGTGGGTAAAAGCAGCCGGATTGATGATGATGAAGTCGATGGCTTCGTCACCCGCGGCATGAATGCGTTCGATCAACTCATGCTCGGCGTTGCTTTGCAGGCTGAGCAGATGATGCCCCTGCTGGCTGGCCAGTTCGCGCAGGTGCTGGTTGATCTGATCCAGTGTCGTCGCGCCGTAGACGCCGGGTTCACGGCTGCCGAGGCGGTTCAGGTTGGGTCCGTGGAGGACCAGGATGCTGGCCATTGTGCGTGTATTCCATTGCAGGACGGGTGCGCTGCGGCAGTGACCCGTCAGTCAAGATTTTTCCGGCAGTTTGCCGTAATCAGGTCGGCCTGTCCAGAAGTGGACTGTTGACATCAGATGTCAGCATGATGGCTGCATTATGGCGCAATCTTTTCCTGCGCGGACTGGCTGGCGAGGCTGCTGAATTCTTCCAGTGAGACTTCGCCCTGAATGCGCAGGTCACGGCGTTCCTGTCCGTTGGTGGCAAAAAACAGGTAGGCGGGTGGGCCGAACAACTGGTGGCGGGTCAGCCAGGCTCGTTGTTCCGGGCTGTTGTCGGTCAGATCAAGCTTGATGCGCAGATGGTTGGCCAGCAGTGCCTGTACCTCCGGTTGGCTGAGGATGGTGCGCTCCATGATCTTGCAGCTGATGCACCAGTCGGCATAAACATCGACGATCGCGGGCTGGCCGCGCTCGGCAGCCAAAGCCAGCTGGCGTTCGAGTTCGACGGGCTCCCTGATCAGCGTGAAAGCCGCAGTGGCCGGCTGAGTCGCGCTGCCGCCAGCCAGTGGCTGCAGCGGCCTGAGCGGGTCTTCGCCGCCAGCCAGTGCGCCGAACAGCGCGGCTGCGGCATACAGCGCAAACAGCAGGGCTATGGTCTGACGAAGGTAGTTGCCGCCTTGCATCAGCCCGAGCCGCACGGCGAGACCTGCGGCCAATGCAGCCCACAGGGCGAGGCTTATCGGGCCCGGCAGGACACGTTCAAGCAGCCAGATGGCGACTGCCAGCAAGCCAAAGCCGAACAGATGCTTGACCGTTTCCATCCACGGGCCGGAACCGGGCAGCAGGCTCTTGCCGAACAGGGTTACCAGAATCAGCGGCACCCCCATGCCCAGACCCAGGGCGAACAGGTTTAGGCCGCCGCCTATGGTGTCCCCGGTGCTGCTGATATAGACCAGCGCACCGGCCAGCGGCGCGGAAATGCACGGCGATACCACCAGCGTGGACAGCGCGCCCATCGCCGTTGCCCCTGCCAGTGACCCACCGTGGGCGCGGCGATTCAGACGTTCGAGCGGCTCGCGCAGGAACTCGGGCAGGCGCAGATCGAACAGGCCGAACATGGCCAGTGCAAACAGCACGAAGAACACCGCGAAGGTGCCCAGAATCCAGGGCGATTGCAGGCGTGCCTGCAGATTGAGCGCGGCGCCGAAGCTGCCGATCAGTGCGCCGACAATCGCCAGTGTCACGGCCATGCCAAGCACATAGCCCAGCGCCAGCGACAACGCACGGCCGCGGCTGATATGGCTGCGGCCCAGCACCATGCTGGAGAGAATCGGCAGCATGGGCAGCACGCACGGGGTAAAGGTCAGGCCGATGCCACCGAGCAGAAACAGCAGCCAGGTCATCAGACGGCCATTGTCCCTGCCACTGGGGGCTGCTGTCGTTGTCGGCTCTGCTGCGGAGGTGTTCGCGCTGCCTGCAGTGCCGCCCGCAGCCGGTGCCGGCAGATCCAGCATGACGGTTTCCGGCGGGTAACAAAGACCCGCGTCGGCGCAGCCCTGGAAGCCGACCCGCAGCTGGGTCTGACCTGCGGTCAATTGGCTGGCGTCGAGCTGAATCTGCAATTGGTCGTAGTAGACCTCAACGTCGCCGAAATACTCGTCTGTCTTGTGTTTGCCTTCCGGCAGGCTGATCTGCAGGTCTTGGTCCGGGCTTTGCGGGTTGCTCAGGTGCAGGCGGTGGCGATACAGGTAGTAACCAGGCGCCATTTCAAAGATGACCGTGACCTGTTGCGCGCTGGCGTCAAGAATATCCGGGCGAAAGGCCTGATGAACCGGCAGAAAGGTATTTTGGCTGCTGCCGCTCTGGATCAGCCCGGTAAGAGAGCCATTGCCGGAGAGTTGGGCGTGGACGCTGGCGCTTAGCAATACCAGCAGCATCAGGCAAAAACGAAACGCGCGCATGGGATAACCGACCGAAAAGTGGACGGTCATCATAAAGGCTGACGCAGGCAGGTGAAAGGCACTGGCCATGAGGCGCAGTGCCGCAATTGTTGCTGAATGGCTCAGCCGGTCAGATTCGGAAGGCGGAGACCGCCGACAGCAGGGCGCGGCTGCGCTGGCTGATCTGCTGGGTATGCTGGCGGGTATGCACCACCATGCCGAGGTTGGCCTCGCTCAGATGGTGAATCTGCTGGCTGTTTTCTCGGATGGTGCGCACCCGATCAGACTGGGCGTCGGTGTGGGTGGCGATATGCTCGGCCAATTCATTGATGCGCTCGATGGCGTTGACGATGCGGCCCAGTGCCGCGTCCGCCAGTTGGCCTTGCTCGGCGGTATTGCGTGCGTGCTTGACCTGCTCCTCCATCTGACCGGCGGACTGGCGAGCCACCTGTTGGAGCCGTTCGATAAGCTGACGGATTTCCTGGGTCGAGCCGGCAGTGCGCTGGGCCAGCCCCCGCACTTCATCGGCGACCACGGCAAAACCGCGCCCGGCCTCACCAGCCCGGGCCGCCTCAATGGCGGCGTTCAGGGCCAGCAGGTTGGTTTGCTCGGCAATGCCCTGAATAACCTCCAGCACGCTGCCAATGGTGTCTGATTCGGCCACCATGCGGTCGATGGTACGGGCGCTGTTCTGTACCTCGACCACCAGTTGCTGCATCTGGGCGATGGTGCCGCCAATCACCTGCTGGCCATCGCGCACCTCGCGGTTGGCGATCCGTGCCAGCTCGGCGCTTTCGCCGGCGTTGGTGGCCACCAGACGGATGGCTTCGTCCATGCCGCCGATATCCTGGTTGATTGACTGGGTGTCGCGCTGTTGCTGGGCTGCCCGGTCATGGGTGTCGGCAGACAGTCTTTCCAGGTCGTCGCTGGTGCCGCTCAGTGCCTCGGCCTGCTGATTGATGGTGGTCACCAGTTCGATCAGATACTGGCGCAACTGGTTGGCCGAATGCTCGAGCTGTTTCAGTTCCTGTACCCGACTGCGGGTAGCAACGGGCTTGGTGAAGTCACCGCCGGCGTAGGTCGACAGGACCGGCGCGAACTGGCTGATGCCGTTGGCCAGGGAGCGCTGCATGCGCTCGATCAGAATCGCGATCAGAATCAGCATGGCGATGATGCCCAACTGAACGTTGCGCACCTGGGCGGTGACACGGTCGCGGGCAGCGGTCAGTGCCGGCCGCATTTGCTCGGCCCCTTGCAGCAGGCCGGCGATCCGCTCGCCGGTGATCTGTTGCAGTCTGGCGCGCTCGCTGATCAATGCGCTGGTTCGTTCCAGTTCTGCCGGGTAGCGGTTGAGCAGCGATTGCAGGGCGCGCTTGTAGTCGCTGCCAGGGTCGCTGGCGCTTGCCTTGCTGCCTGTATCGACACCCAGCAATGAGGCGAAGGGGTCGTTGCTTTTCTGCTGCGCCTCGACCACGCCGAGCAGCGGCAGCCGGTCGAGCTCGTCGGCGTTCTGGCGTGTGGTGGCAAGCAGGCGCTGCAGGTTTTCAATCAAGGCGGGATCGTTCTGGCTGAACAGGCGGGCTCTTGCCAGGCTGATCCGCACCAGGTTGGCCTGCAATTCGTCAATCAGGCGCACATAATCTGCCGCCGCCTCAGCGCCCTGGCGTTGTCCGTCGCGGCTGTAGGCAGCCAGGTGTGAAAGTTCGGCCAGCACTTCGCGCTCGGCCTGAATCAGTAATGCCTGCGGATCACCGGCCAGCTTGCCGACCGCCAGCAGATCGGTCTGCATAAATTCGACAAACTCTGCCAGCGGTGCGTCGAATGGCTGGCGGATGGTTTCCGGGAACTGCTGCAGGTTTTGCTGCAACGCGGCAGCCGTATTCTGGGCCTGTTGCAGGCGCAGGGCATCACCGTGCTGGCGGTAGGCCTCGGTGTCCTGTTGCAGGGATTGGGTCTGTCCGACCATGTTGAGATAGGCGTCCATCAGTGCATAGGGAGCCTTCAACGCCTGTTGCGACCACCACAGGCTGGCACCCAGCGCTACGCCGGCAGCAGCGAGCAGCACGGTATTGAACAGGGTGAGAGATTTCAGGCGCATGGCAGTACCCCGGTAGAATCGGACTGCCGGGATAATAATGTCAGTTGTGTGACAGCTTGATGAATGCGTTGGCCGGATGATGGCGCGCCCCCGGCAGTGCGTTTTCGCTGATCTGCGCAGCCATTCAAACAGCCGTGATATGCTGGTCCGCAGAATAGCCACAGGAGTCGGAATATGAAATTTGGCAAGCGCAACGCAGCTACGGGCGGCGACGGTCATGGCTCACTGGTAAGCGGCGCAGTGCTGGCACTGGTTGTGATCTGGCTCTTTATCTGCCTGCTGGTGGGCTGGTACTGGAGCAGCGAGCCTGATCTGGAGCCGGTTGCCGGTGCCCCGCAACCCGAGATGGTCAATGGCGAATACACCGCCCGCACCCTGCGAGCTGTGGTGCAGACCCTGCTTGAGAAGCCGGGTGGCTACCTGAGCAACGACATCATGCCGCCCGGTCTGTGGCTGGATAACATGCCGCGCTGGGAGTATGGCGTGCTGGTTCAGGTGCGTGACATGACCCGTGCGCTGCGCCGCGATATGGCGCGTTCGCAGTCGCAGTCTACCGAGGACCGTGATCTGGCCAAGGCGGAGCCGCGGCTGCATTTCGACAACAACAGCTGGGCCATGCCGGCCAGCGAAAGCGAATATCGCGACGGTATTCGCTCTCTCGACAGCTATATCGAACGCCTGCAACGCGGTGAGGCGGACTTCTACTCCCGTGCAGACAACCTCTCCAGCTGGGTAGGGGATGTCAGCACCCGTCTTGGCTCCATGTCGCAACGCCTGTCTGCCAGTGTGGGGCGCGCGCCGTTGACGACCGGCGGAAAGCTTGGCGAGACAACGCCCTGGCTGGAAATCGACGACGTGTTCTACGAGGCTCGCGGTACTTCCTGGGCCCTGGTGCAACTGCTGCGTGCGGTTGAGCATGACTTCGCCGATGTGCTTGAGAAGAAGAACGCGCTGGTAAGCCTGCAGCAGATCATCCGTGAACTGGAAGCCACCCAGCAGACGCTGTGGAGTCCGATGGTGCTGAATGGTGACGGCTTCGGCATGCTGGCCAACCATTCGCTGGTCATGGCCAACTATCTGTCCCGTGCCAACGCCGGCATGATTGAGCTGCGCCGCTTGCTGGAACAGGGCTGATTTGTGGATCAGCAACACATCGCGGCCTATCTTCAGGCCTCCGGCAGCGAGCGGGTGATTCATGTCGATGAGCAGGATCGTGAACTGGGTGTCGTGTCGCGTGCCGACGCTCAGTCGCGTGGTCTGATTACCCGTTGTACCTTTATCTTCGTATTCAACTCCCGTGGTGAGCTGTGTGTGCATCAGCGCACGCCGCACAAGCGCCTGTATCCTTCCTTCTGGGATGTGGCAGCTGGCGGTGTAGTGGCGGCTGGTGAGAGTTATCTGCAGGGCGCTGAACGGGAGCTGGCCGAAGAGCTGGGGGTAGCCGGTGTGCCGTTGACCGAACACTTCCGATTTTTCTTCAACTCGGCCGAGAGCCAGCTGTGGGGCGGGGTATTCAGTTGCCGCTGGGATGGCCCGCTGACGCTGCAGCCGGAAGAGGTGCAAGCGGTACGCTGGGTAGACCCGCGCAGTGACTGGCAGCGTGCGGGGGAGCAATACGCTCCCGACTCCCTGGAAGCGCTGGCGCGTCTGTTGCAACACTCGTCATTGGAACTTCATGCATGAAAAAAACCGGTTTGCAGGCCCTGGGTGGCCTGGTGTATTCGACCGATGCCGGGCGTCTGTGCCCGGGCTGTGAACAGCCGGTGGCGCAATGTCGCTGTGCTGACCAGGCTATCCCCGAGGGTGACGGCATCGCCCGGGTGCGCCGGGAAACCAAAGGCCGCGGTGGCAAGACGGTAACCACCGTGACCGGTGTACTGCTGAACGCCGATGACCTCAAGGCGCTGGCCAAGCGGCTGAAGAATCGCTGCGGCTGTGGCGGCGCGGTCAAGGACGGCATTATCGAGATTCAGGGCGACAAGGTCGATCAGGTCTGCGAGCTGCTGGTGGCGGAAGGGTTCAAGGTCAAGCGCGCCGGAGGCTGAGCGGGTGATCCTTCGGCCGCAACTGGTGAACGCCTGGCGCGACCCGCTGGCGCAGCGCCGGGTTTGGCATATCGCGCTGCCGCTGATTCTCTCCAATATCAGTGTGCCGCTGGTCGGGTTGGTCGATACCGCGGTTATCGGGCATATGGACGGGGCACATCATCTGGGCGCTGTGGCTGTCGGCAGCACGCTGTTTACCTTCGTGCTCTGGGCAACGGGCTTTCTGCGCATGGGTACCACCGGGTTTGCGGCGCAGGCCTGTGGCAGCGCAGATGGCGATCAGCTCCGACGTATCCTGCTGCAGGCAATCTGGCTGGCGGTGTTGATCAGTGCACTGGTCTGGCTGTTTCGCACGCCGCTACTGAATATGGGGCTGCACTATCTGCAGAGCAGTGAGGCGCTGCTCGAGCAGGCCCGCGCCTATTTTCAGATTCGCCTGATCAGTCTGCCGGCGGCACTGGCCAACTTTGTGCTGATCGGCTGGTTTATCGGTGCCCAGAACAGCCGCGTGCCGTTCGCGATGCTGCTGACCGTCAACCTGACCAATATGCTGCTGGATGTGCTGCTGGTGGTTGGGCTGGATCTGGGCGTGCAGGGTGCGGCCTGGGCCAGCGTCTGCGGTGATGTGCTCGGCCTGCTGCTCGGGCTCGCGCTTGTGCGGTCCACCCTGCGGCAATACCCCGGGGCGTTTGACTGGGTGCGAGGTCTCAGGCTCAAAGGGGCGGCACCGCTGCTGCGGGTCAATCGGGATATTCTCATTCGCACCCTGGCGTTGCAGTCGGTGTTCTATCTGCTGGTGGTGCAGGGTGCCAGGCTCGGAGATGAGGTGGTCGCGGCCAACGCGGTGCTGCTCAACTTTCTGCTGATTACCTCCCATGCGCTTGATGGTCTGGCACATGCGCTCGAAGCGCTTGGCGGTCACGCCCTGGGCAAGCGGGACAAGCGTGGGCTGGTCCAGGTGCTGGTGATTACCACCGGCTGGTCGCTGGTGCTGAGCCTGGCTTTTGTTGCGGCGTTTGCTCTGGGCGGCGATCTGCTCATTCGTTTGCTTACGGATTTGCCGGAGGTGAGGGCGCTGGCCCGGCAGTATCTGGTCTGGGTTACGATCATGCCGCTGGTGACCGTTTGGAGTTATCTGCTTGACGGCTTGTTCATCGGCGCGTCCCGCGCCCTGGCCATGCGCAATACCATGCTGCTCGCGCTGGTGTGCTACCTGCCGCTGGCGTGGGCCTTGCAAGGCCAAGGTAATCATCTTGTCTGGTTTGGCTTTTTGACGTTTATGGCGTTGCGCTCGCTGCTTCTGGGGGGCTGGTTTGCCTGGCTCTGGCGCACGGACCGCTGGATGCAGCTAGATTAGAAGTGATGCTGAAAGGGCTGGGCAGTAATGGGAGAAGAGCAATGATAGAGGCGTCCATACCGGCAGATGAACAGCAGCGTCTGGCCGCGCTCCGCGCCATGCAACTGCTGGATACGCCACCTGATCCGCATATTGATGCATTGCTGCGCATCGCTCAGCGGATGTTTGGCGTGGGCAGTACGCTGGTGACCCTGATCGACTCTGATCGCCAGTGGTTCAAGGGGCGCATCGGAGCGACGAATCTTGAAGGGCCGCGCAACGTTTCGTTCTGCGGTCACACCATTCTGTCCGACGATATTCTCTACGTGCAGGATGCGCACGCCGATGAGCGCTTTTTCGATAATCCGGCCGTAACCGGCTATCCGTTTGTGCGTTTTTATGCGGGCATTGCTCTGCATGCGCCCGATGGCAGCAGGATCGGCTCGTTCTGTGTGCACGATACCGCGCCGCGTGAGCTGACCGACAGCGAACGTGAGGCGATGGGCGACTTTCAACAGTTGCTGGAGGCCCTGTTTGTTGCGCATCAGTTGCGCATGGATGCGGCCTGGCTGCAGGAGGCGCTGGGTGCGGCCGAGCGGCGGGCGCTGATTGATCCATTGACGCAGTTGTGGAACCGTCAGGGGTTGCGCACCATGTTGCCTGCGATCATCAGTCGTGCCGAGCGCGAGGGGTTGCTGGTCGGCTTTGTCTATGGCGATCTGGATCATTTCAAGCGGATCAATGATGAGCGTGGGCACGCTGGTGGTGACCAAGTGCTGATTCAGGCCGGCCAGCGCATGGTGGCGACGATTCGTCCGCACGACCTGGCATTGCGGCTGGGCGGCGAGGAGCTGGCGGTATTAGGGAATCGCTGATCAATTCAGATTTGCGCATTACCGGTGTCGATCAACTGAATTTTTGATGCAGCGAACCTGTTCTTGGCGACATTGCTCCGCAAATCGCCTTCAACTCTGGCCATTTTGGCCTATTTCCACCCGACT